>NZ_JBFAEO010000020.1:0-133081 GCF_040642015.1 Actinosynnema sp. NPDC020468 | reverse complement strand
GTCGTGGAATCCCAGGAGGAAGCCGTCTCGGTCATCCTGAAGAAGGAAATCCAGCAGGCAGCCGGCGCGTCCGCCCGGCCCCCCGGGGTCGGCTGTGCCCTCCCGGACCCCCAGCCGGGACCGCACAGCCGACCCTTCCCCCCTTACCCCCCGACCCGCCGGCTCTCGCCGCCGAGCCCGATGGCCTGTGCCGGGCACAGGTCCACCGCTTCCTCGACCTCCTCGACGGCGGTGGTCGCCCGCGTCAGCAGCACCACCCGACCGTCCCGGCCCTGGTCGAACACGGCCGGCGCGAGGAGCACGCACTGGCCGGCGCCGACGCACCGCTCCCGGTCCGTCCGCACCCGCACCACCTCGCTCACCACGTGACCGGCACCTCGTGGATGCCGTAGATCTCCGAATCGTGCTTGAACCTCAGCCGCTCGACCGGGACCGCGAGTCTCAGGTCCGGTAGGCGGCGGAACAACGTGCCGTAGACGACCTCCAGCTCCAGCCGGGCCAGGTTCTGCCCGAGGCACTGGTGGATCCCGTAGCCGAAGGCGACGTGCCGGCGGGCGTTGCGGTGGATGTCGACGGTCCCCGGCCGCGGGAACACGGTCTCGTCGTGATTGGCCGCGCCGCCCAGCGCGATCACGCCCTCGCCCGCGCGCACCACCACGTCGCCCAACCTCAGGTCCTCGGTGGCGACCCGGGCGGAGATCAGCTCGGCGACGCTGAAGAAGCGCAGCAACTCCTCCACCGTCTGCCCCGCCAACGCCGGGTCGGCCTTGAAGTCGGCGAGCTGGCGCGGGTTCTCCAGCAGCGCCACGACGCCGAGCGAGATCATGTTGGCCGTGGTCTCGTGGCCGGCGAGCAGCAGCAACCGGGCCAGGCCGACGAGTTCGGCGCGGTCGTAGCGGTCCGCCTCGCGGTAGCGGACCACGAGCCTGCCGATCAGCCCGTCGTCGGGCGTCGCCTCGTTCGTCGCCACGAGCAGCTCGAGGTACGCGGTCAGCTCGGCGTTCGCCCGGCCGCGCTCCTCGGCGGTGCTGGTGCGGCTGGTGATCAGCTTCGTGATGGCCTGGAACAGCTCCCGGTCCCGGTACGGCACGCCGAGCAGCTCGCAGATCAGTTGGGTCGGCACCGGCAGGGACAGCGCCCGCACCAGGTCCACCGGTCGCGGTCCGGCGATCATCGCGTCGATCGCGGCGTCCACCCCGCGCTGGATGTGCGGGCGCAGGGCCCGGACGCGCTTGACGGTGAACTCGGTGATCACCATGCGGCGGTGGAGGGTGTGCTTGGGTGGGTCGATGCCCAGCAGCGACGGTGTGAGCTTGGCCAGGGCCTCGGTCGGGATCGGCAGCAGCAGCGGGAAGCCGGGCTTGAGCCGGTCCGAGCTGAGCCGCGGGTCGGTCAGCGCCTGGCGCACCAGCGCGTGCGTCGCCACGACCCACGCGGTGCGCCCGCTCGGCAGTCGCACCTCGGAGACCGGCTGCTCCGCCCGCAGCCGCGCGTACCGCTCGGGCGGCGCGAACGGGCAGGTCCTGGCCACCGGGAACGCGGGGAGGTCCGCCGCCACCGCCTCGGTCATGTCAGCACCCACCGGCTCTAAGTTGAAGCATTCCTTCCGTTTAGGACCATACTTAACCGGAAGCCTTCTGTCCACTTATGCTGGGGGAGTGGGAATGGCGCTGGTCTGGCGAAGGGTTGCGATGTGAGCGGGCACAGCTCCAGGGGCGGGGACGGGTTGCGGGCCGACGCACGGCGCAACCGCGAGCAGATCATCGCCGCGGCGCGCGACCTCTTCGTGGACAAGGGCCTCAACGTCCCGATGGAGGACCTGGCCCGCAGCGCGAACGTCGGCGTCGGCACGCTCTACCGCCGCTTCCCCGACCGCGAGGCCCTGCTGCACGCGGTCGTCGCCGACATCGTGCACAGCCTGCTGCGCGTGGGTCACGAGGCGCGCGAGCAGGAACCCGAGGCGTGGGGCGCGCTGTGCCGGTTCATGCGCAAGTGCAACGAGCAGCGGCTGGGCGTGCTGCTGTCCCTGATGGGTCCGCGCATCAGGGAGGCGGTCAGCAAGGACCCGGAGCTGATGAGCACCAGCACCGCCTACATCCACCTGATCGAGGACATGGTGGAGGCCGCGCAGCGCGAGGGGACCCTGCGGGCGGACGTCGGCGCGGGCGACATCGGCATCGTGATCAGCCTGCTGGTGATGCGGGTGCCGGGCATGCCGGACCACCTCAGGGAACTCGTGCCGGGTCGGCTGCTCGAGATCATGCTGGACGGCCTGTCGACCCGGTCGCCGAACACCCCGCTGGCCGGGGGACCGCTCACCACCGCCGATTTGGGCGCCGCACGGCCGAAGTAGCGCCGAGCAGCGCCACCGCCGCCGCCAGCAACGCCGGTTGCGGCCCCGTCGCGCCCCTCATCCGCTGCACGGACAGCACCGTCCACAGCCGGGTGCGCGTCGCGTGGTCCGGCGAGCCGTGCACGTCGTCGGTGACCAGCGTCGTCACGTCGTCCAGGCACGCGCGCAGCAGTTCCGACTCGGCGCGCGGGATGATCCCGTCGCGCGCGCTGACCGCGTAGGCGACCGGGATCCGCACCGCCCGCAGCTGCTCGCGGGTCAGCGCCAACCCGGTCAGGTCGGCCCCGCCGGAGAGGTGGTCGAGGGTGTCGGTGGTGATCCGGGGCACCCCGGCGCGCCACACCGGGTCGGTGAAGAAGCGGCTGACCGGCGCGCCGGCCGTGACGACGCCGCGCAGTCGCGGGTCCTCGGCCGCGGCGCGCAGGGCGAGGTGACCGCCGAAGCTCAACGCGATGGCGTGCGTGGCGGACACGTCGGCCCGGTCCTTCACCGCGTCGAGCAGCGCGGGGAGCAGCCGCCACGAGTCGGCGTCGTAGCGCAGCGGGTTCTGCCCGACGCCGGGCAGTTCGGCGACCAGCGCGGCCATGCCCATCCGGGTGGCCTGCGCCAGGATCGGCGCCCACTGCTCCTTCACGCTGACGATGCCGCCCAGCACCAGCAGCAGCGGTTTGGGGTCCGTGGTGGACAGTCCGCTCACCAGGCACGGCACCGGGCCGCCGGGCAGGTCCGGCGTGATCCGGCCGACGCCGGGCCGGTCGGCGGCCCACCGGTCGAACGCGTCGACGCACCGCTCCTGGGCCCGCGCGCGGGCCGGGCCGTCGACATACGGGAAGCGGGCGAGCGCGTAGAGCCTGGACGCGTCGAGGGGTCGGCCCGCGCGGTCGTGCGCCGCCGCGACCGCGCTCCACTCCCCCACCCACGAGCCCGGGCCGTCGCCGTCGTGGTGGACCCGGTCGAGCACCAGCGCCATCCGCCGCGCGGTGAGTCCCTGCGAACGGCCGTGCACCACGATGTGGCGCTTGAGTTCCCCGACGTCGTTCATCCGGTGAACCCCTCCAGTCCGGCGCGAACCTCGGTGAGCACGTCCGCGGCCTCCGCGCCGTCGATCACCCGGTGGTCGAACGCGAGGTTGAGCCGCAGCACGGGCGCGATCACCACCTCGCCGTCCCGCGCGACCGGTCGGTCCGCGATCCGGCCGAGGCCGAGGGTGACGGTGGTGCCGCCGACCGAGTGGAAGCCGTCGACGGGCCGGTGCCCGAGCGAGGTGACGGCGAACGTGCCGACCAGCGCCGGCCGGTGGGCGAGCGACCGCAGCGCCAGCCGGAACAGCGGGCCGCCGACCGGCCACGGGAGCCGGTGCAGCAACCGGGCACCGGCGAACGCGGGCAGCGTGCCGGGATCGCCGTCGCGGTACCGCTCGACCAGGTCCTGCACCCGGTCCAACCCGGCCAGGTGCGGGTTCGGCACGATCGCGGACAGCACCACCCGCCGGCCGCCGATCCGCTTGTCCAGCGCCACTTTCGCGTCCACGCCCGGGTAGGTCGCGACCTTCGGCCGGCGCGACCCGGTGACGGCGGCGTTCGCCTCGGGGTGCTCGGCGAGCACCCGTGCCGCGACCACCAGCACGTAGGTGATCACCGAGTGGTGCCGCGCGGCGGACGCGCGGTGCGCGAGGACCCGGGTCATGTCCACCTCGGTGTCCAGGAACACCGGCGAGAACGCCCGCACCGACTCCAGGAACCGCAGCGTGTGGGTGCGTTCCCGGGCGATCGGCCGCGTGCTCACGCCGTCACCACGTCGTAGAGCCGGCCGAGGCTGTCGGCCTCCAGGATGGCGGGCAGCGACAGCGCGCGGCCGCCGCGTTCCTCGAGCACCGGCAGCAAACCCAGCAGCTGCACGGAGTCCCAGCCGATCAGGTCGTCCAGCGGGGTGTCGGCGTCCTCGGTGGTGAGCGGCAGGCCGAGCTGGTCGCCCACCAGCGCGAGGAACTCGTCCAGACTCGTCACGACGGCGGTCCTCCCAGGGTTCCGGTCAGCGTGAGGTGCGCGGGCGGGTCGGCGAGGTCGGTCAGGTCGTGCCGGAACGCGGTCCCGTCGGCGTCCCGGCCGATCTCGGTGAACCCGGAGCGCGGGTAGAGGTCGGCCACCTTGGCGTTCTTCGCGGAGGGCCGGTACCGGCCGAGGACGGCGGTGAGGCCGGTGTCGCGGGCGTGCCGCAGCACGGTCGTCAGCACCGCCTCCTCGATGCCGCGGCCGAACACCCGGCAGCTGAGCAGCAGGTTGTCCAGGTGCAGCACGTCGTCCACCCGCCGGGCGAACACCGCGCCGACGATCCCGTTGTCACCGAACCGGTCGGTGGCGCGGACGGCCAGGGTCAGCGCGGTCGGGTCGGCGAGCAGCGCCCGGACGTCGGCCGGCTGGAGGCGGGTGGTGGTGAGGTTGAACTGGTTGGTGCGCAAGGTCAGCTGGGACAGCCGCGGCACCTCGTGGTCGGCGGGCGCGGACACGTCGACGGTGAGGTCGAGCTCGCGCAGGTAGTCCGCGATCGAGTCGACGCCCGCCAGGAAGTCCTGCCGCCGCGCCTCCTCCCGGTACCGCGCCACCCGCCCGCGGTCCGCGGCCGTCAGCTCGGCGGCGCCGAACCAGCCGTCCCGCAACAACCTCGGCACGTGCAGGGCGGGGTCGGCGTCCAGTCGCACGACCGCGACGCCGGGCAGTCGGCGGGCGACCAACCCGCACTCGTAGGCGCTGTCGTCGGCGAACACGAAGCTGTCCACGTCGAGGGCGAGCGCCTCGGCCAGCTCGACCAGGTTGTCCGGCTTGGGCCGCCAGTTCGCGGTGATCCGGACCAGGTCGTCCGCGCGCAGGGTCATCCCGGTGTGCTCGGCGAACACCCGCTCGACCGGTTCGCGGTCGTTCTTGCTCACCGCGGCCAGCAGCACGCCCTGGGAGCCGAGCTGCTTCACGACCCGTTGGAACGCGCGGAACGCCTCGCCCCGGTACCCGCCCGCGACCTCGACGCCGTGCACGCCGTCGTCGCCGAGCACCCCGCCCCACACCGTCCCGTCCAGGTCCAGCACCAGCACCTTCCGCGACCGGCCCGCGCGGTGCGCGGCGAGGTGGCCGACCTCGCGGGCCACCGCGGCGAGCAGGCCGGGCGACAGGTGGGCCCGGGCGTAGACGTCGGCGCGCGGGTCGGCGACCGGGATCCCCTCGGCGACGAGCGGGTCGAGGTCGAGCACGGTGAGCACCGGGTGCCGTTCGGTGAGCCGCAGCAGCGCGGCGTTGAACTCCCGCCACCGCGCGCCGAGTTCGGCCTTGGAGCGGTGGTCGACCAGTTGCGCGGGGAACACGCGCGGCAGGGGCAGCGTGGTGAGCACCAGTCCGCCCGCGCCGACCTCGGTGTACCGGGCGACGAGCTTCTCCAGCAGTCGCAACCGGTTCTCCAGCGCGCGGGCCACGTCCGCCGGTGTCCACGGCACCGGCACCTCCTCGAACACCGCGGTCGCGTCGAGCAGGCACAGCGCGAGGTCGGCGCGGGACCGGTGCAGGCCGCTGCCCGGGTCGGCCAGCTCGACCACGTGGACGCCGAAGTCGGTGACGTGCGGGCGCAGCAGCAGGCCGTGCCGGGCGAGTTCGGCGGTCAACGACGGCACGATGCCCGCCACCGTGCCGTGCCCGGTGATCGCGATCGTGACGACGGGGGTGGCGGGGTGCAGCCGCAGCACCTCGTCCGGGTCCAGCCGGGCGAGCCGGTGCCCGGCCCGGAGCAGGTCCGCCTCGGACAGGTCGCGCAGCCGGTGCCGGACCTCGGGGTAGTCGCGCGCGGTCAGCTCCACGGCTTCTCCAGCGCGAAGCCGGCCTTGACCCACTTGCTGGACTCGACCGCGACGCCGACCGCGCGCTGACCGGGTGCCATCTCCGCGAGCGCGCGTTCGAGCTGGAAGAACACCAGCGCGTTGCCGTTGTTGCCGATCTCGCCGACCCGGCTGATCTCGGCGGCCCCCGGCAGGCCCAGCCCGTCGACGATCCGGCGGGTCATCCGGCCGGACAGCTGCGGTGGCAGCAGGTGGTCCACGTCGGAGGGCTTCCAGCCGAGGCGGTCGAGCAGTTCCTCGAGGATTTCCGCGGCCAGCACCGGCACGAGTTCCTCGATGGCCTTGTAGTCCTCGCCGCCGGCCGATTCCGCGCCGTCCCGGTCGGCCAGGCCGAACCACCTGATCACCTGGCCGGGTGGTCGGCCGAGTCCGGTGAACCGGGTGAACGCGGTGCGCAGCGCGACCGAGTCGGCGGCCGGCTCGACGTCCAGCACGGCCGCGCCCGCGCCGTCGCCGAACAGCACGACGTTGACGACCTCGGCGGGTGGCAGCGACTTCACGTCGACGCGCAGGTCGAAGTGCCGGGCGCCGACGTCGCCGCCGAGCACGAGCGCGGTCCGGTGCGCGCCGGAGCCGAGCAGCCGGCTCGCGACCTCCAGCGCCTGCACCGCGCCCGCGCAGCCCGACTGGAGTTGGAACGTGGTCACCCCGTCGAGGCCGAGCCGGTCGGCGACCAGGTTGACGGTGGCGGGCATCAGCTCGTCCGGGGTCGCCGTGGCCAGCACCACCAGGTCGACCTCGGTCGGGGACAGGCCGGCGGCGGCGAGCGCGCGGCGGGCGGCGGTGGCGCCGAGGTCGGCCAGCGAGTGCTCGACCTCGCCGGTGTCGAGGTTCCGCGCGAGGTGCCGGGTGCGGGTGCCGATGAACGCGTCCACCCACTGCTCCCACAGCGCGTCCAGGCCGAACCGGCGGGCCAGCGCCGCGGTGTCCACGGCGGGTCCGGGCAGTGCGGTGCCCACCGCGAGGAGGTGCGGATCGGTGGCGTCCATCGGGGTCCCTTCGAGGCGGCACGCGGTGCGCCCATCGTGGGAACCGCGGCTAAAGCCGTTCTTGTGTCGTTCTTGGGTCACGAGGCCTTAGTGCGGCTTTAGCCGGTGTGGCGAGGATCGGCGGCCCCGGGGTCCGACCCGGGTGTCCGGCGGAGGGGGAACCCGTGTCCACTGACAACGCGGGCGGCGTGGTGCTCCGCGACGGGCGCCGGGTGCTGCGGTTCGAGCGGGTGCTGGACGTGCCGGTCGAGGCGGTGTGGCGGGTGCTGACCGTGCCGGAGCGGGTGTCCGCGTGGTTGGCCGACGTGGAGGAGCTGGACCTGGTGGTGGGCGGACGGGTGGCGCTGCGGTGCCCGACCACCGACGGCGCGGGCGCGCGGGGTTCGGTGACGGCGCACGAGCCGACCCGGGTGCTGGAGTTCGACACCGACCTGTACGGCCGGTTGCGGTGGGAGCTGACCGGGGTGGCCGGCGGCGCCCGGCTGCTGTTCACCGTCGACCAGGACGTCCCGGACGACCAGGTGACGCGGATGCTCGCCAACTGGCACGTCCACCTGGACTTCCTGACCGAGGCGCTGGCGGGCGCGCGGGTGGACTGGGACGACTTCCCGCTGCACCGCTGGGAGTCCTACGTGGACTCCTACCGGGCGGCACTCGGCTGATCTCGCGTGCCCGGCCCCGGTGGTCCACAGCGGACCACCGGGGCCGTCGTCCGTTCCCGGCGCACTAGAACGGCTTTAGGTTGCCCGAAGGTTCCGCTTAGGGCCGTCGTCCACCCTGGTCCCATCCCGTCTCCTCGGTCCGGCGGAATGAGGGCAGGCATGCGCGACACCACCCGGGACCCCGCCGTCGCCGTGGTCGGGATGGCGTGCCGGCTGCCGGGCGCGGACGGTCCGGACGCGTTCTGGCGGCTGCTGCGCGACGGCGTCGACGCGCTCACCGCGCCACCGCCGGACCGCTGGGCCGACCACCCGGACCTGCCGCCGCGCGCGGGTTTCCTGACCGGCGTCGACCGGTTCGACCCGGCGTTCTTCGGCATCACGCCGCACGAGGCGGCGGCGATGGACCCGCAGCAGCGGCTCGTGCTGGAACTGGGGTGGGAGGCGTTCGAGGACGCCGGGATCCGGCCCGAGGTGGCGCGCGGGAGCCGGGCCGGGGTGTTCGTCGGCGCGGCGGGCGACGACTACGCGAAGCTCACCCACGCGCGCGGCGTGATCACCGCGCACACCAACACCGGCGTGACGCGCGGGCTGATCGCCAACCGGCTGTCCTCCGTGCTGGACGCGCGCGGGCCGAGCCTGACCGTGGACACCGCGCAGTCCTCGGCGCTCGTCGCGGTGCACCTGGCGTGCGAAAGCCTGCGGCGGGGTGAGTCGACGCTGGCGCTGGCGGGCGGCGTGAGCCTGAACCTGGTGCCCGGGAGCACGCTCACCGCGGCCCGGTTCGGCGCCCTGTCCCCCGACGGCCGGTCGCACACCTTCGACGCGCGCGCCAACGGGTACGCGCGCGGCGAGGGCGGCGGACTGGTGCTGCTCAAGCCGCTGGCGGACGCGCTGGCCGACGGCGACCGGGTGTACTGCGTGCTGCGCGGGGGCGCGGTGAACAACGACGGCGCGACCGACGGGTTGACCACGCCCGGCGCGGACACCCAGGCGGCGGTGCTGCGGGCGGCGTTCCGCCGGGCCGGTGTCGCGCCGGCCGACGCGCACTACGTGGAGCTGCACGGCACCGGCACCCCGGTGGGCGACCCGGTGGAGGCCCGCGCGCTGGGCGAGGTGTTCGGCGCGCGGCCCGAGCCGCTGGTGGTGGGGTCGGCCAAGACCAACGTCGGCCACCTGGAGGGCGCGGCCGGCGTGGTCGGCCTGCTCAAGGTGGCGCTGAGCCTGCACCACGGGCACGTGCCGCCGACCCTGAACCACGTCACGCCGCACCCGGCGATCCCGTTGGCGAAGTTGAACCTCCGGGTCGGCACCGCGCTGGAGCCCTGGCCCGCGGACCGGCGGACGGCGGGCGTGTCGTCGTTCGGCATGGGCGGCACGAACTGCCACCTGGTGGTGACCGGCGTGCCGGCGCCCGAGCCGGTGCCGCCACCCGAGGCGCTGCCGGTGCTGCCGGTGCCGGTGTCCGGTCGCACGCCCGCCGCGCTGCGCGCCCAGGCCGCCCGGCTGCACGACCACCTGGTGGCGGGTCACCTGCTGCACACCGGGTTCTCGCAGGCCACCACGCGCACCGCGTTCGAGCACCGGGCCGTCGTGCTGGGCGCGGACCGGGACACCGTGGTCGCGGGTCTGCGCGCGCTGGCCGACGGTGCGCAGCACGCCGCGGTGGTGAGCGGTTCGGCGACCGGGCGGGTCGCGTTCGCGTTCACCGGGCAGGGGTCGCAGCGGCTCGGCATGGGACGCGAGCTGTACCGGTCGGAGCCGGTGTTCCGGGCCGCGGTGGACGAGATCGACGCGCTCGTGCCGGTGCGGCACGTGATGCACGGCGTGGACCCCGGTCCGCTCGACCGGACCGAACACGCGCAGCCCGCCCTGTTCGCGCTGGAGGTGGGGCTGTTCCGGCTGCTGTCCCACTACGGCCTGCGGCCCGACGTGGTGCTGGGCCACTCGATCGGCGAGGTGGTCGCCGCGCACGTCGCGGGCGTGCTGTCGCTGCCGGACGCCTGCGCGCTGGTCGCCGCGCGTGGTCGGCTGACGCAGGCCGCGCGGCCCGGTGGGGCGATGATCGCGATCGAGGCGGCCGAGGCGGAACTGGGCGAGCTGCCGGCCGGGGTGGGTCTGGCGGCGGTCAACGGGCCGACCTCGGTGGTGGTCTCCGGTGATCGGGAGGCCGCCGAGGCGATGGCGGCGCGCTGGCGTGGCCGGGGGCGCCGAACCCGGCGGCTGCGCGTGAGTCACGCGTTCCACTCGCCGCACGTGGACGAGGTGGTGGCGGAGTTCGGCGCGGTGACGGCGAGGTTGGCGTTCGCCGAGCCGACGATCCCGGTGGTGTCGACGGTGACCGGGCGGCCGGCCCGGCCCGGTGAGCTGACCTCGCCGGAGTACTGGGCTCGGCAGGTGCGGGAGCCGGTCCGGTTCCACGACGCGGTGCGGGCGGCGGACGCGGCGGTGTTCGTGGAGGTGGGGCCGGACGCGGTGCTCGCGCCGCTGGTTCCCGAGGGGCGGGCCGTGCTGCGGGCGGACCGGCCGGAGCGCGCGACGCTGCTGGCCGCGCTCGCCCACGCGCATGTGGCCGGTGCCCGGGTCGACTGGTCGGCCGCGTACGCGGGCCTGGGCGCCCGGCGCGTCACGCTGCCCACCTACGCGTTCCAGCGGCAGCGGCACTGGCTCGACGGTCCACAAGGGACGGTCGAGGAGGTGTCGCCGTTGCGCGCCCGGTTCGCCGCGCTGACCGACGACGACCGCCGGGACGCGCTGCTCGACCTGGTGCGCACCACCGCGGCGCTCGTGGTGGGCGCGGTGCCGGACGACCGACCGTTCGCGGAGTCGGGGTTCGACTCGGCGGCGTCGGTCGAGCTGCGCAACCGGCTGGCGGCGACGACCGGGCTGCGACTGCCGTCCGGCCTGCTCTACAACCACCCGACACCGGCCGGGCTGGTCGAGCACCTGCTCGCGGAACTGCGCGGCGGGCAGCCGGAACCGGTGGTCGAGGTCGTCCGGGCGGACGAGCCGATCGCGATCGTGTCGATGGCGTGCCGCTACCCCGGTGGCGTCCGCACGCCCGAGGACCTGTGGCGGCTGCTGGCGGACGAGGTCGACGCGATCTCCGGGTTCCCCGACGACCGGGGGTGGGACCTCGACGCGCTGCACCACCCCGACCCGGACCACCCCGGCACGACCTACGCCCGCGCGGGCGGGTTCCTGCGCGACGCGGCCGAGTTCGACGCGGCGTTCTTCGGCATCACCCCGCGCGAGGCCGCCGCGATGGACCCCCAGCAGCGGCTGGTGTTGGAAACCGCGTGGGAGAGTCTGGAGCGGGCGGGCATCGTGCCGGGTCGGCTGCGCGGGGAGCAGGTCGGCGTGTTCGTCGGCGCGACCGCGCAGGACTACGGCCCTCGGCTGCACGACGGTGGCGCGGACTCGGCCGGGTACCGGCTCACCGGCACGACGGCGAGCGTGGTGTCGGGTCGGGTGGCCTACGCGTTCGGCTTCGAGGGTCCGGCGGTCACCGTGGACACCGCGTGCTCGTCGTCGTTGGTCGCACTGCACCTCGCCGCCGCGGCCCTGCGTGCCGGTGAGTGCTCGCTCGCGCTCGCGGGCGGTGTCGCGGTCCTGGCCACCCCGGGCATGTTCGTGGAGTTCGCCCGGCAGCGCGGGTTGGCACCGGACGGCCGCTGCAAGGCGTTCGCGGCGGACGCGGACGGCACCGGGTGGGCCGAGGGCGTCGGCCTGGTGCTGCTGGAGAAGCTGTCCGACGCGCGCCGTCACGGCCACCCGGTGCTGGCGCTGGTGCGGGGCAGCGCGGTCAACCAGGACGGCGCGTCCAACGGCCTGTCCGCACCGAGTGGTCCGGCGCAGGAACGGGTGATCCGCCGGGCGCTCGCGACCGCCGGACTGTCCACTTCGGACGTCGACGCGGTGGAGGCGCACGGGACCGGGACGACGTTGGGCGACCCGATCGAGGCCGAGGCGCTGCTCGCCACCTACGGCCGGGACCGCGACCGGCCGCTGTGGCTGGGCTCGCTCAAGTCGTCCGTCGGCCACACCCAGGCCGCGGCAGGTGTGGGCGGGGTGATCAAAACGGTGCTGTCGCTGCGCCACGGCGTGCTGCCGCGCACCCTGCACGTGACCGAGCCGACGCCGCGTGTCGACTGGTCGGCCGGGTCGGTCGCGCTGCTCACCGAGGCCCGGCCGTGGCCGCGCGCCGATCGACCGCGCCGAGCCGGGGTGTCGTCGTTCGGGATCAGCGGGACCAACGCCCACGTGATCCTCGAGGAGGCGCCCGAACCCGTCGCGAGGCCCGCGCTTCCCACCCTCGTGGCCACGGACGCCGTGCCCGTGCTGCTGTCCGCGAAAACCTCGGCGGCGCTCCGCGTCCAGGCCGGTCGGCTGCTCGACCACGCCGACGACCTCCGGTCGTCGGCGCACACCCTGGCCGGTCGCACCCACTTCGCCCACCGGGCGGCGATCGTGGTCGAGGACCGGGCCGAGCTCGTGGCCGCGCTCACCGCGCTGCGGGACGGGGGGTCGCACCCGGCGCTGGTCCAGGGCGTGGCGGCTCGGGGCGGCTCGGTGTTCGTGTTCCCGGGTCAGGGCTCGCAGTGGACCGGGATGGCCCGGGAACTCCTGACCGCCTCGGCGTTGTTCCGCGAGCACGTCGAGGCCTGCGACGCCGTGGTGGACTGGTCGTTGGTGGATGTCTTGACCTGCGGCGAGCTCGACCGGGTCGACCGCGTGCAGCCCGCGTTGTTCGCCGTGATGACCGGACTCGCCAAGCTCTGGATCGCCGCCGGCGTCACGCCCGACGCGGTGATCGGGCACTCCCAAGGCGAAATCGCCGCCGCGTACACGGCCGGAGCGCTCGATCTGACCGACGCGATGGCCATCGTGTCCCGGCGGGCGGGTGCCATCGCGGATCTCAGTGGTGAGATGGGCATGCTGTCGTTGCCGGTGTCCGCCGACGAAGCGCGGGCACTGATCGCCGACGCGACCGACGTGCACGTGGCCGCGCTCAACGGACCGCGGAGCACGGTCGTCGCCGGCGCCGTCACGGAGTTGCGCCGACTGCGCGATCTCACCGAGGGCGCCCGGCTGATCCCGGTGGACTACGCCTCGCACACCCCGCACGTCGAAGCACTGGCCGAGCGGATTCCGGTGCTGCTGCGCGGAATCACTCCCCGCGCGGCTCGAATCCCGTTCCACTCCACGGTCACCGGCGGCCCGTTCGACACCACCGGCCTCGGCCCCCGCTACTGGTACGAGAACCTGCGCAACCCGGTGTTGTTCCACCAGACCGCCGCCGCGTTCGCCGGCACGACGTTCGTGGAGGTGAGCCCGCACCCGGTGCTGACCGGTGCGCTCGGCGACGTGGGCGCCGCGTCGGGCACCCTGCGCCGTGATCACGGCGGGCCGCGCCAATTGCTGACCGCGTTCGCCACCGCCCACGTGCACGGCCTCGACGTCGACTGGTCCGCGATCATCCCGCGCGCCGACCACGTGCCGCTGCCCACCTACCCGTTCGAACGGCGGCGGTACTGGCAGACCGCGGACGGCCACCCGCTGGTCGGCGCGCCGGTGGAGGTGGCCGACGGCGGGCTGGTGCTGACCGGTCGGGTGTCGACGCGCAGCCACCCGTGGCTCGCCGACCACGCCGTCCTCGACTCGGTCCTGTTCCCCGGCACGGCGTTCGTGGACCTGGCCCTGCACGCCGCCGAGCACGTCGGGTGCGACCTGGTCGAGGACCTCACCTTGGCGACACCGCTGGTGCTGCCCGAAAGCGGCACGGTCGAGGTGCAGGTGACGGTGGGCGCCGACGACGGCGGTCGGCGGTCGATCAGCGTGCACTCGCGCCGGGACGCCACCTGGACCACGCACGCGACCGGTCACCTCGCGGCCGGGGAACCGTTACCGCACAGGGACATTGACTGGCCGCCACCGGACGCGACCGCGCTGGACCTGTCCGACGGCTACGACCGGCTCGCCGCGCGCGGTCACCGGTACGGGCCGGTGTTCCAGGGGTTGCGGGCGGTGTGGGTGCGCGGGGACGAGGTGTTCGCCGAGGTGGTGCTGCCGGCCGAGCCCGGTCGGTTCGGGCTCCACCCGGCGCTGCTGGACGGCGCGCTGCACGCCCTGATCACCTCCGACGAGGGTTCGCCCCGGCTGCCGTTCGCGTGGCACGGGGTGCGGCTGCACGCGGCCGGCGCGACGGAGTTGCGGGTGCGGCTCTCCCCCGCCGGCGACGGGACTTCGCTGACGGCCACCGACCCGACAGGCTCACTGGTCATCACGGTGGACTCGCTGACCCTGCGCCCGATGCCGACCGCGGGCCGCACCGCGCCGCTGCACCACGTGACGTGGGTGGACCTGCCCGAGCCGACCGACGGACCGACCGATCACGTGCTCTTCCCGGTCACCGCCGAGGGCGCACTGCCGGGCGCGGCGCACGACGTGGCCGAGCTGGTGGCGCGCCGGCTCCGGGAGGCGTTGACCGCCGACGAACGGCTGGCGGTGGTGGTCCCGCCCGACTCGCTCGCCGCGAGCGCCGTCACCGGGTTGGTCCGCACCGCCCACACCGAGCACCCGGGCCGGTTCGCGCTGGTGGACACCGACGATCCCGGGTCGGTGGAAAGGGCGCTCGCGACCGGCGAACCGCACGTGCGGGTGCGCGGTGACCGCCTCACCGCGCCCCGGCTCACCCAGGCCCCGCCCGCCGAGCCCCGGCCGTTCGCGCCCGCCGGCGCGGTCCTGATCACCGGCGCGACCGGGGCGTTGGGCGTGGTGATCGCCCGGCACCTGGTGGTGGAGCACGGAGTTCGCGACCTGGTGCTGGTCAGTCGCGGTGGTCCGGACGCGCCGACCGCGGCCGAGTTGCTCGCCCTCCCGGCCGAGGTCGAGCTGGTCGCGTGCGACACGGCCGACCGCGCGCAGGTCGACGCGCTGGTCGCCGGACGGCGGATCGGCGCGGTCGTGCACGCGGCGGGCGTGCTGGACGACGCGACCGTCGCGACCCTCACCCCGGCACAGCTGCACCGGGTGCTCGAACCCAAGGTCGACGCCGCCTGGCACCTGCACGAGGCCACGCTCGACCAGCCGTTGAGCCACTTCGTGCTGTTCTCCTCGATCATCGGCACCACCGGCGGCCCGGGCCAAGCCGCCTACGCCGCCGCCAACACGTTCCTCGACGCGCTCGCCGAGCACCGGCACCGCGCGGGCCTCCCCGCCACCTCGATCGCGTGGGGCCTGTGGGCGCGGGACGGCGCGATGACCGCCGCGCTCACCGAGGCCGACCGGAATCGCCTGGCGCGCCACGGGATCACCGCGTTGACCGACGCCGAGGGGGTGGCGCTGTTCGACGCGGCGCTGAGTCACGACTCCCCCGCGCCGGCGGCCGTGCGGCTGGACCTCCGGGCCCTGCGGGCGTTGGGCGACGCGCTGCCCGCCGTGTTCCGGGGCCTGGTGCGCGCTCGTCCGGCGCCAGGCCCGGAGTCGTGGGCCGAGCGGTTGGCGCGGACGCCGGAGGACGAGCACGCCGACCTCGTGGCGAACCTGGTCCGCGCGCAGGTCGCGACCGTGCTGGGGCACGCGACCCCGGACGCGGTCGACACCACGAGGGCGTTCACGGACCTGGGTTTCGACTCGCTGACGGCCGTGGAGTTGCGCAACCGGGTGGCGGCCGTGACCGGGTTGCGGCTGCCCAGCACCGTGGTGTTCGACCACCCCACGCCCGACGCGCTGGCCGCGCACCTGCGGGCCGAGGCACGGGGCGACCGACCGGCCCGGGCGTCGGCCGTGGCCACGACACCCGCCGACGAACCGATCGCGATCGTGGCGATGGCCTGCCGCTACCCCGGTGGCGTGCGGACGCCCGAGGACCTGTGGCGGTTGGTGGCGGACGGCGTCGACGCGATCTCCGGGTTCCCCGACGACCGGGGGTGGGACCTGGACGCGCTGTACGACCCGGATCCGGCGCGGGTGGGCCGCAGTTACACCCGGCAGGGCGGGTTCCTGCACGACGCGGCCGAGTTCGACGCGGAGTTCTTCGGGATCAGCCCGCGCGAGGCGCCGGCCACCGACCCGCAACACCGACTGCTGCTGGAAACCGCGTGGGAGGCGGTCGAGCGGGCCGGGATCAACCCCCGGTCGTTGCGCGGCACCGACACCGGGGTGTTCGCGGGCGTGATGTACCAGGACTACCGGTCGCGGCTGCGGCACCCTCCCGAGGGGGTCGAGGGATTCCTGTTGGCGGGCAACCAGGCCGGCGTCGCCTCGGGTCGGATCGCGTACACGCTCGGGCTGGAGGGTCCGGCGGTCACGATCGACACGGCCTGTTCGTCGTCGCTGGTCGCGGTGCACCTCGCGGCGCAGGCGCTGCGGGCAGGCGAGTGCTCGCTGGCGCTCGCGGGCGGTGTCGCGGTGATGGCCACGCCGACGACGTTCCTGGAGTTCTCCCGGCAGCGCGGGCTGGCTCCCGACGGGCGCTGCAAACCGTTCGCGGCGGCGGCCGACGGCACCGGCTGGGGTGAGGGCGTCGGCCTGCTGCTGTTGGAGAAGCTCTCCGACGCTCAACGCCGCGGTCACCCCGTGCTCGCGGTGGTGCGCGGCAGCGCGGTCAACCAGGACGGCGCCTCCAACGGCTTGACCGCGCCGAACGGGATCGCGCAGCAACGGGTGATCCGCCAGGCGCTGGCGAACGCGCGACTGTCCATACAGGACGTCGACGCGGTCGAGGCACACGGCACCGGAACCACCCTCGGCGACCCCATCGAAGCCCAAGCCCTTCTCGCCACCTACGGCCACCACCGCACCGAACCCCTCTACCTCGGGTCGATCAAGTCCAACCTCGGCCACACCCAAGCCGCCGCCGGCGTCGCCGGAATCATCAAAACCGTGCAGGCGATGCGACACGGCCTGCTGCCCCGCACCCTGCACGTGGACGAGCCGACACCGCACGTGGACTGGTCGACGGGCGCGGTCGAACTGCTCACGCAGGCACGGCCGTGGCCCGCCACCGACAGACCCCGCCGAGCCGGGGTGTCGTCGTTCGGGATCAGCGGCACCAACGCGCACGTGGTGCTGGAGCAGGCCGACGAGCCGACGCCCTCGCCCGACGCGCCCGGACCCGTGCCCCTCGTGCTGTCCGCGCGGACGCCCGAGGCGTTGGCCGAGCAGGAGAGGGCGCTGCGGGCGTTCCTCGCCGACACCGACGTGAACCCGGCGGACGTCGCGCACACGCTGTGGGCGCACCGCGAGCGGTTCGAGCACCGGGCGGTGGTGGTGGCCCGGGATCGCGCCGACCTGACCGCGGCGCACACCGCGGTGGCGACGACCGGCGGCACGGTGTTCGTGTTCCCCGGTCAGGGCGCGCAGTGGCCGGGCATGGCGCTGGACCTGCTGGACACCGCGCCGGTGTTCGCCGAGCGGATGCGGGAGTGCGCGGCGGCGCTGGCGGAGTTCGTGGACTGGTCGTTGCCCGACGTGCTTCGCGCGGGCGAGTGGGACCGGGTGGACGTGGTGCAGCCGGCGCTGTTCGCGGTGATGGTGTCGTTGGCCGCGCTGTGGCGGTCGTTCGGGGTCGAGCCGGCCGCCGTCGTCGGCCACTCGCAGGGTGAGATCGCGGCGGCGTGCGTGGCCGGTGCCCTGTCGTTGACCGACGCGGCGCGCGTGGTGGCGTTGCGCGCCCGGGCGATCCGGGCGGTGGCGGGCGCGGGCGGGCTGGTGTCGGTCGCCCTGCCGGCGGCCGAGGTGGCCGCGCTGGTCGAGCGGTGGCCGGGGTTGTCGGTGGCGGCGGTGAACGGGCCGCGTGCCGTCGTGGTGTCCGGTGACGGGGCCGAGTTGGACGACCTGCTCGCGCACTGCGCCGAGACGGACGTCCGTGCCCGGCGGATCCCGGTGGACTACGCCTCGCACTCGGCGCACGTGGAGCGGATCCGGGACGACGTGCTGACCGCGCTGGCCCCGATCGCGCCGCGGACGCCCGACGTGCCGTTCTACTCCACTGTGGACGGACGGTGGGCGGACGTGCCGGTGGACGCCGAGTACTGGTACCGGAACCTGCGGCAACCCGTGCGGTGGGAGGAGGCGACCCGCGCGCTGGTCGCGTCGGGGCACCGGTTCTTCGTGGAGCTGAGCGCGCACCCGGTGCTCGCCGCGGCGATCCGGGAGACGGAGCCGGACGCGGTCGTCGTGGGCTCGACGCGCCGCGACGACGGCGGGCTGGACCGGTTCGTCCGGTCGCTCGGCGAGGCGCACGCGGCGGGTGTGCCGGTGGACCTCTCGCCGCTGTTCCCGGCCGGCCGGCGGACGACCCTGCCCACCTACCCGTTCCAGCGCCGGCGGTACTGGCTGGACGAGGTGCCCGAGAACACCCTGGACCACCCGCTGCTCACCGCGTGCGTGCCGACCGCGCGGGACGGTGGCGTGCTGATGACCGGGCGGCTGTCCGCGCGCACCCACCCGTGGCTGCTCGACCACGTGGTGCGGGACGCCGTCCTGCTGCCCGGCACGGCCTTCCTGGACGCGGTCACCCGGGCAGGCGACGAGGTCGGCTGCCCGGTGGTCGAGGAGTTGACGCTGGAGACGTCGCTGGTGCTGCCCGCCCGGGGCGCGATCGCGGTCCAGGTGGCGGTCGGCCCGGCCGACGACGCGGGTCGACGCCCGGTGGAGGTGCACGCGCGGCCCGAGGACGACCCGGTCGCCGGGTGGACCCGGCACGCGAGCGGAACCCTGTCGGCACAACGGGGATCGGCCGAGCCGCTCGGCGCCTGGCCGCCGGTCGGCGCGGAACCGGTGGACCTGTCCGAGGTCTACGAGCGGCTCGCCGAGCGGGGGTACCGGTACGGACCGGCGTTCCAGGGGTTGCGCGCGGTGCGGCGTCGGGGCGCGGAGGTGTTCGCCGAGGTCGAGGTCGGTGACGCCGGCCGGTTCGGGCTGCACCCGGCGCTGCTCGACGCGGCGCTGCACCCGCTGGTGTTCGACACCGAGCTGATGCCGTTCTCGTGGCGGGGTTTCCGGCTGCACGCGGTCGGCGCCACCAGCCTGCGGGTCCGGCTGACCTCGTTGCGGGACCACACCTTCTCGGTCGCGGTGTTCGACGGCGCCGGTGATCCGGTGGCGACGGCGGACGAACTGGCGCTGCGCCCCCTGGCCGACGCACCGACCCGGTCGCTGTACCGGGTCGACTGGACCGAGGTGCCCGTGTCACCCGCCGAGTCGACCGACGTGCTCGTGATCACCGGGACCGACCCGGCCACCGCGGTCAAGAACGCCTTGGCGCACCTGCGGGAGTGGCTCGCCGACGGGTCCGGCACGCTCGCCGTCCGCACCACGTCGATGGTCGACAACCCGGCGGCCGCCGCGGTCTGGGGCCTGGTGCGGACCGCCCAGACCGAGCACCCGGGCCGGTTCGTGCTGGTCGACGCGGAGCCGACGACGCCGGACGCGCTGGTCGCGGCGGCGGTCGGAACCGGGGAGCCCCAGCTGGTGGTGCACGGGGACCGCGTGCACGTGCCGAGGCTGGCCGAGGTCACCGAGCTGGGCGACCCGGTGTTCGGGCCGGCCGACGTCGTGCTGGTCACCGGTGCCACCGGCACGCTCGGGAGCCTGGTCGCCCGCCACCTCGTGACGGCGCACGGTGTCCGCCGCCTGGTGCTGGTCGGCAGGCGCGGACCGGCGGCGCCCGGCGCGGCGGCACTCGTGGCGGACCTGACCGGGCTCGGCGCGGAGGTGGTGCTGCGGGCGTGCGACGTGGCGGACCGGGCCGCGGTGGCGGCGCTGCTGGCCGACCACCCGGTGACCGCGGTCGTGCACGCGGCCGGGGTGCTCCGGGACGCCACGGTGGCGGCGTTGACGCCGGAGGACGTGGACGCGGTGTTCGCGCCGAAGGTCGACGCGGCGCGCGTGCTGCACGAGTTGACCGGCGACCTGACCGCGTTCGTGCTGTTCTCGTCGGTGGCGGGCGTGCTGGGCACACCCGGGCAGGCCGACTACGCGGCGGCCAACGCGGCGCTCGACGCGCTGGCCGAGCGGCGCCGCCGGGCCGGGCTGCCCGCCGTGTCGCTGGCCTGGGGTTGGTGGCAGGACGCGAGCGGCCTGACCGGGCACCTCGGCGACACCGACCGGACGCGGTTGGCGCGCGGCGGGCTGCGGCCGATGTCGACCCGGGAGGCGTTGGCGCTGTTCGACGCCGGGGTGCGCGCGCCGCACGCGGTCGTGGTGCCGGCCGCGTTCACCGGCGCGAACCCGTTGGCCCGCAAGGTGACACGGCGGTCGGCGCGGGAGAACACGACCCTGGCCGGGCGGTTGACCGGGTTGTCCGCCGCCGCGCAGGAGGTGGTGCTGCTGGACGTGGTCCGGACGAGCGCGGCCGCGGTGCTCGGGCACGGTGCCGACGATCGGGTCGGCGCGCGGAAGTCGTTCAAGGACCTGGGTTTCGACTCGCTCACCGCGCTGGAGCTGCGCAACCGGCTGGCCGCGGCGACCGGGTTGCGGCTGCCCGCGACGTTGGTGTTCGACCACCCGAGCCCCGAAGCCCTGGCCGCTCACCTGCGTGATCGGGTGCACGGCCAGGACGGACCGGCGCCGACCGCCCTCACCGGGACCACCGACGAGCCGATCGCGATCGTGGCCATGGGCTGCCGGTTCCCGGGCGGTGTCACCTCGCCGGAGGACCTGTGGCGGCTGGTGGTCGACGGGGTCGACGCCACCGGCGGGTTCCCGACCGACCGGGGCTGGGA
Source organism: Actinosynnema sp. NPDC020468 (assembly GCF_040642015.1). Taxonomy (NCBI): domain Bacteria; kingdom Bacillati; phylum Actinomycetota; class Actinomycetes; order Pseudonocardiales; family Pseudonocardiaceae; genus Actinosynnema; species Actinosynnema sp. NPDC020468. Next base: position 112,472 of record NZ_JBFAEO010000020.1, on the reverse strand, counting down.
CCTGGACGCGCTCTACCACCCCGACCCGGACCACCTCGGCACCTCGACCACCCGCCGTGGCGGCTTCCTGCACGACGCGGGCGACTTCGACCCGGACTTCTTCGGCCTGTCGCCGCGCGAGGCGCCGGCCATCGACCCCCAGCACCGGCTCCTGCTGGAAACCGCGTGGGAGGCGTTCGAACGCGCCGGGATCGACCCGAAGGCGTTGCGCGGCAGCGACACCGGCGTGTTCGCGGGCGTCATGTACGGGGACTACGGCTCCCGGCTCCGGCCCGCACCGGACGGGTTCGAGGGGCACCTGGCGGTCGGCACGACGGCGAGCGTGGCTTCGGGCCGGATCGCCTACACGTTCGGCCTGGAAGGTCCGGCGGTCACCGTCGACACCGCGTGCTCGTCGTCGCTGGTCGCCCTGCACCTGGCCGCACAGGCCCTGCGCGCCGGTGAGTGCTCGCTCGCGCTCGCGGGCGGTGTCACGGTCATGGCGACACCGACGATGTTCGTGGAGTTCTCCCGCCGGCGTGGCCTGTCGCCGGACGGTCGGTGCCGGTCGTTCGGCGCGGACGCGGACGGCGCGGCGTGGTCCGAGGGCGCGGGTCTGCTGCTCCTGGAACGTCTGTCCGACGCCCGGAGGCACGGCCACCCGGTGCTCGCGGTGGTGCGCGGCAGCGCGGTCAACCAGGACGGCGCCTCCCACGGCCTGACCGCGCCCAACGGGCCGTCCCAGCAACGCGTGATCACCCGGGCGTTGGCCGCGGCCGGACTGTCCACACAGGACGTCGACGTGGTCGAGGCCCACGGCACCGGAACCACCCTCGGCGACCCCATCGAGGCGCACGCGCTGTTGGCCACCTACGGCCGGGACCGCACCGAACCCCTCTACCTCGGGTCGATCAAGTCCAACCTCGGCCACACCCAAGCCGCCGCCGGCGTCGCCGGAATCATCAAAACCGTGCAGGCACTGCGACACGGCGTCCTGCCCCGCACCCTGCACGCCGACCCGCCCACCCCGCACGTGGACTGGTCGACGGGCGCGGTCGAACTGCTCACGCAGGCACGGCCCTGGCCCGCCACCGGCCGACCCCGCCGAGCCGGGGTGTCGTCGTTCGGGATCAGCGGCACCAACGCACACGTGGTCCTCGAGGGCGTCGAACCGGTTCCCGTCGAGCCGACGCCACCGTGCACGCCGCCGCCGTGGGTGCTGTCGGCGCACTCCCCGACCGCGTTGCGAGCCTGGGCGGGCGTGCTGCACGACCACCTCACGCCGGACCTCTCCCCCGTCGACGTCGCCCGCGCGCTGACCGCCCGGGCCTCCCTGGAGCACCGGGCCGCGATCGTCGGTCCGGACTTCCGGTCCGGCCTCGCGGCGCTGCGCGACGGGCGCCCCGCGCCGAACCTGTTCTCCGGCAAGGGGTCCACCGGCGGGCTCGGCTACCTGTTCCCCGGCCAGGGCGGTCAGCGGGTGGGCATGGGCGAGGAGTTGGCGGCGGCGCACCCCCGGTTCGCCGACGCGCTCGACGCGGTGTGCGCGGAGCTGGACCGGCACGTGGACCGGCCGGTGCGGGACGTGCTGCGGACCGGGCCGCTCGACCACACCGGGTACGCCCAGCCCGCGCTGTTCGCGCTCGGGGTGGCGCTGTACCGGTGGCTCGACCACCCGCCGGACTTCCTGGCCGGGCACTCGGTCGGCGAGCTGACCGCCGCGCACGTCGCGGGGGTGCTGTCGCTCGCGGACGCCGCGACCCTGGTCGCCGCGCGCGGACGGTTGATGCGGGCGCTGCCCGAGGGCGGCGTGATGGTGGCGGTGCGGGCGACCGAGGACGAGGTGCGACCGTTGCTGGCCGGGTTGGACCGGGTCGGGATCGCGGCGGTGAACGGGCCGACGTCGGTGGTGCTGTCCGGTGACGAGGACGCGGTGTCCGGTGTCGCGCTGCACTTCGAGGCCCTGGGGCGGCGCACGCGCCGGCTGCGGGTCGACCGCGCGTTCCACTCGCCGCGCGTGGATCCCGTGCTGGCCGAGTTCCGCGCGGTCGCCGAGTCCCTGACCTACGCGCCGCCGTCGGTGCCGATCGTGTCGACGCTCACCGGCGCCGTGGCGACCGCCGAGCAGCTGTGCTCGCCGGAGCACTGGGTCCGGCACGCGCGGGAGTCGGTGCGGTTCCTGGACGCGGTGCGGGTGCTCGCGGCCGAAGGCGTGACGACGGTCGCCGAACTCGGCCCGGACGCGGTGCTGACCGCGCTGACCGAGGACTGCGTGTCCGGCGTGGTGGCGGTGCCGCTGCTGCGCGCGGACCGACCCGAACCGGAATCGGCCGCGGCCGCCGTGGCGCGGCTGCGGGTGGCGGGCGCGCCGGTGGTCGCCGAGCTGCCGCCCGGTCCGCCGCTCGAGCTGCCCACCTACCCGTTCCAGCGCCGGCGGTACTGGCTGGACGCGTCGACCGGGCCGGGTCACCCGCTGCTGGGCGAGGTGGTGCCGGTGGCGGGCGAGGACCGGTTCCTGTTCCACGGTCGGCTGGGCGGGCAGCCGTGGACGGCGGACCACACCGTGCTGGGCGAGGTGCTGCTGCCGGGGGCGGCACTCGTGGAGGCGGTGCTGCACGCGGGCCGGCAGGTGGGCGCCGACCTGCTGGTCGAGCTGACCCTGGAGGCGCCGCTGGTGGTGCGCGGCGACCTGCGGATCCAGGTGGCGGTCGACGCGGCCGACGAGCACGGGCGGCGGGCGGTGCGGGTGCACTCCGGCGCGGACGAGTGGACCCGGCACGCCACGGGTGTGCTCGCACCCGACTGCGGCCGACCGGACGGGTTCCCCTGGCGCGAGGGCGACCCGATCGACGTGGCCGACGCCTACGACGTGCTGGCGGACCGGGGTGTGGCCTACGGGCCGGCGTTCCGCGGGCTGCGGTCGGCGTTCCGGGTCGGCGACGAGCTGTTCGCCGAGGTCGCGCTGCCCGGCACCGGTTTCCCGGTGCACCCGGCGTTGGTGGACAGCGCGTTGCACGTGCTCGCGCTGACCACCGACGCCGGCGCGCTGCCGTTCTCCTGGTCCGGCGTGCGGCTGGCCGGGTCGGCGGACGCGCTGCGGGTGCGGATCACCCCGGTGGGCCCGGACTCGGTGCGGGTGCTCGCGACCGACCGGGCCGGTGTGCCGGTGCTGTCCGTGGACGAGCTGGTGATCCGGCCGGCGGGCGCGCCGCTGTTCCGGGTCGAGTGGGTCGACCTGCCCGCACCCGTGCCGCGCCCGTGCACCGTGGTGGAGCCGGTCGCGGGCGACGACCCGACCGCCGTGCACGCCGCCACCGCCGAGGTGCTGGCCCGGCTCCGCGCCGCGGGTCCCGACGACCGGGTCGCGGTACTGGCCACGGGGTTGTCCGGCGCGGCCGTGGCGGGTCTGGTGCGCGGCGCGCAGGCCGAGCGACCGGGTCGGTTCGTGGTGGTGGAGGCCGACGACCCGGCGGTGGCGGCCGCCGCGTCCGGCACCGGCGAACCGCACATCCGAGTCCACAATGGACGTTTTACCGCGCCGCGACTGGTGCGCACCACCACGTCCGGTGACCGCGCGCTCGACCCGGACGGCATGGTGCTGATCACCGGCGCGACCGGGGCCCTCGGTGCGCTCGTCGCCCGGCACCTCGTCGCGCGGCACGGGGTTCGGCACCTGGTGCTGGTGAGCCGGTCCGGCCCGGACGCCGACCGCGCGGGCGAGCTGCTGGCCCTGCCGGCGGAGGTGACGCTGGTCGCGGCCGACGTCGCCGACCCGACCCGGCTGGCCGAGCTGATCGCGGCGGTCCGCCGACCGCTGACCGCCGTGGTGCACGCGGCGGGCGTGCTGGACGACGGTGTGGTGACCGAGCTGACCGACGCGCGGCTGCACCGCGTGCTGCGGCCGAAGGTGGACGGGGCGTGGCACCTGCACCGGTTGACCGCCGACCTCGACCTGAGCCACTTCGTGCTGTTCTCCTCGGTGGCGGGCGTGCTGGGCACACCCGGGCAGGCCAACTACGCGGCGGCCAACGCCTACCTGGACGCGCTCGCCGAGCACCGGCACGCGCTCGGCCTGCCCGCGACCTCGCTCGCGTGGGGCCGGTGGGAGCACGGCCTGGCCGCCGGGATGAGCACCGGGGACCGCGACCGCCTGACCCGCGCCGGCGTGCTGCCGATCGACACCGCGACCGCGTTGCGCTGGTTCGACGCGGCGCTGGCCGACGACCGCCCGACCCTCGTGCCGGCGCGCCTCGACCCGGCGGCGCTGGACGACCGGCCGCTGGTCGACCGGATCCGCCGCCGTTCCCGGCCCGCGCCACCCCGTCGACCCGCGACGCCGACCGACGTGCCGGCGCTGGTCCGCGCCGAGGTGGCGGCCGTGCTGGCGCGCCACGACGACCTCGACCCCGAACGCGGCTTCCTGGACCTGGGTTTCGACTCGCTGACCGCCGTGGAACTGCGCAACCGGCTGGCGGCGGCGACCGGGTTGACCCTGCCGACGACGGTGACGTTCGACCACCCGACCCCCGCCGCCCTGGCGGCCCACCTGGCCGGACTGCTGGCTCCCGACCGGGCACCGACGCTGACCGACCTGGAGGCCGCGCTTCCCGCGGGCGAGGACGACCGACGCCGGCTCGCCGCACGGCTCGCGGAGTTGCTGGACCGGTTGCGGGACCACGACTCCACCGACGCGCTCGGGTCGACCGACGACGAGATCTTCGACTTCATCGACAACGAGCTGGGCATCGGATGAGCGCACCGGGCCGCACCGCGCGAAGAGGGTTGACATGGTGAACGAGGACAAGCTCCGGGACTACCTCAGACGCGTCACCACCGACCTGCACCGGACCCGCCTGCGACTGCGGGAGGTCGAGTCGCGGTCCACCGAGCCGATCGCGGTCGTGGGCATGGCGTGCCGGTTCCCGGGCGGGGTGCGGTCGCCCGACGACCTGTGGCGGCTGGTGTCCGACGGCGTGGACGCGATCTCCGGGTTCCCGACCGACCGGGGGTGGGACCTCGACGGCCTGTACGACCCGGATCCCGAGGCGGTGGGCCGCAGTTACGCGCGGGAAGGCGGTTTCCTCGCCGACGCGGCCGGGTTCGACCCGGAGTTCTTCGGCATCAGCCCGCGCGAGGCGCTCACGGTCGACCCGCAGCAGCGGCTGCTGCTGGAAACCGCCTGGGAGGCGGTGGAAAGCGCCGGCATCGACCCGATCTCGTTGCGGCACAGCCGAACCGGCGTGTTCGCGGGCGTCATGTACGGCGACTACGGCGCGCGCCTGCAACCCGACCCGCCCGAGGGTACCGAGGGTCACGTGGGCACCGGCAGCGCGGGCAGCGTCGCCTCCGGCCGCGTCGCCTACACGTTCGGCTTCGAGGGACCGGCCGTCACCGTCGACACCGCGTGCTCGTCCTCCCTGGTGGCACTGCACCTGGCCGCCCAGTCGCTGCGCACCGGCGAGTCCTCGCTCGCGCTCGCGGGCGGTGTCACGGTGCTCGCCACGCCGACCCTCTTCGTGGAGTTCTCGCGGCAGCGCGGCCTGGCGCCCGACGGCCGCTGCAAGGCGTTCTCCGACCACGCCGACGGCACCGGCTGGAGCGAGGGCGTCGGCCTGCTGCTGCTGGAAAAGCTCTCCGACGCCCACCGCAACGACCACCCCGTGCTCGCGGTCCTGAAGGGCAGCGCCGTCAACCAGGACGGCGCCAGCAGCCGACTGTCCGCGCCCAACGGGTCCGCCCAGCAGCGGGTGATCCGGGCCGCGCTCGCGAACGCCGGACTGTCCACTTCGGACGTCGACGTGGTCGAGGCGCACGGCACGGGAACGTCCCTCGGCGACCCGATCGAGGCGCACGCGCTGTTGGCCACCTACGGCCGGGACCGCACCGAGCCGCTGTGGTTGGGGTCGGTCAAGTCCAACCTCGGCCACACCCAGGCCGCGGCGGGGGTGGCGGGCGTGATCAAGGTCGTGCAGGCGCTGCGCCACGGCGTGCTGCCGCGCACCCTGCACGCCGCCGAGCCGTCGTCGCGCGTCGACTGGTCGGCGGGCGCGGTGTCCCTGCTGACCGAGCCCCGACCGTGGCCGACCGTCGACCGACCGCGCCGGGCCGCCGTGTCCTCGTTCGGGATCAGCGGCACCAACGCCCACGTGGTCCTCGAGGAGGCCCCCGAGCCCGACGAGGTTCCCGACCACCCGGTGCTGCTGACCACCGACGCGGTGCCGGTGCCGCTGTCGGCGAAGTCCGCCGCCGCCCTGCGCGCCCAGGCGGCCCTCCTCCTCGACCACACCACCGACACCACCGACCTGCCCGGCCTCGCCCGCACCCTGGCCGCCCGCAGCCGGTTCGCGCACCGCGCGGTGATCGTGGCCGACTCCGGCGCGGACCTCGCCGACGCGCTGGCCGCGGTGCGCGACGACCTCCCGCACCCCCTGGTGGTGCGCGGTGTGGCGACGACGCCGGGTCGTGTGGCGTTCGTGTTCCCCGGTCAGGGTTCCCAGTGGAACGGCATGGCCCGTGACCTCCTGACCACCTCGTCGGTGTTCCGGGAGCACATCGAGGCCTGTGACGCGGAGCTGGACTGGTCGTTGGTCGACGCCCTGACCTCGGGTGACGACCTGACCCGGGTGGATCTGGTGCAGCCGGCGCTCTTCGCGGTCATGACCGGACTGGCCGTACTCTGGACCGCCGCCGGAGTCACCCCCGACGCCGTGATCGGCCACTCCCAAGGCGAAATCGCCGCCGCGTACACCGCCGGAGCCCTCTCCCTCACCGACGCGATCAAGGTCGTGACCCGCCGCGCCCAGGCCATCACCACGCTCACCGGCCACGCCGGCATGCTGTCCCTGCCGCTGAACGCCGACGACACCCGCCGGGTGATCGACGGTCACGCCGATGTGCACGTGGCCGCCCTCAACGGTCCCCGGAACACGGTCGTCGCGGGAGGCCTCGACTCGTTGCGGACGCTGCGCGACGCCACCGAGCACGCCCGGCTGATCCCGGTCGACTACGCCTCGCACACCCCGCACGTCGAGCCGCTGGCCGAGCTGATCCCGTCGCTGCTGGCCGGGATCACCCCGCGCCCCGCGCGCATCCCGTTCCACTCCACCGTCACCGGCGGCCCGCTCGACACCACCGCGCTCGACCCCCGCTACTGGTACGACAACCTGCGCAACCCGGTCCTGTTCCACCCGACCGTCGCCGCGATGGTCCACAGTGGACACAAGACGTTCCTCGAAATCAGCCCACACCCCGTACTCGACACCACCCTGCACACCCTCCGCCGCGACCACGGCACCCCACACCAGTTCCTCACCGCCCTGGCCCACGCCCACGTCCACGGCCTGGACGTCGACTGGAGCACGGTCGTCCCGCCGGCCGCGCGGGTGCCGGTGCCCACCTACCCGTTCCAGCGCCGGCGGTACTGGCTCGACGGGCGGCGGGGCGCGGAACACCCGCTGGTCGACGCGGCGATCGCGTTGGCGGACGACGAGGGCGTGCTGCTGACCGGTCGACTGTCCCGGCACACCCACCCGTGGCTCGCCGACCACGTGGTGCGCGGCGCGATCCTGGTGCCCGGCACCGCGTTCCTGGACCTGGCCGTACACGCGGGCGACCACGTGGGCTGCGGCCGGGTGGACGAACTGGTCCTGGAATCGCCGCTCGCGGTGCCGGAGCACGGGTCGGTCCGGCTCCAGGTCGCCGTCGGCGCGCCGGAGGACGGTCGCCGGCCGATCACCGTCCACGCCCGTGCCGCCGACGACGAGCCGTGGACCCGACACGCCTCGGGCACCGTCTCCCCCACCGACGACGAGGAACCGGAGCCCCTGACCGAGTGGCCGCCGGCGGGCGCGACACCGGTCGACGTCGACGGCCTCTACGACCGGCTGTCCGCCGCCGGGGTGGACTACGGTCCGGTGTTCCGCGGTGTGCGGCGGGTGTGGCGGGCCGACGGCGCGGTGTTCGCCGAGGTCGAGGTCACCGAGGACACGGACGTCACGCGGTTCGGTCTGCACCCGGCGCTCGCGGACGCCGCGCTGCACCCGCTCGCGGTGGACGCGTCGACGGCGCGGATGCCGTTCGCCTGGACCGACGTGCGGCTGCACGCGACCGGCGCGACGAGCCTGCGGGCGCGGATCACCCCGACCGGCGACGGTTCCGCGGCGGTGGCGCTGTTCGACCGGCGCGGTGAGCCGGTGGCCGGGTTCGGCGAGGTGGTGTCCCGAGAGCCGACCACCGCGACACCGACCACCGCGCGGCGCGAGCGGACCCGGACCCGGCGGCGCGCGGTGCGGTCGGACGCGGTCGGGTTGGCCGAGCGGTGGGCGGCGTTGCCCGAGCCGGACCGGGTGGCCGCCGCGCTGGAGTTGGTGCGGGCGCAGGCGGCGGCGGTGCTCGGGCACACCGGCGCGGTGGACGGCACGCGGGCGTTCAAGGACCTGGGTGTCGACTCGATCCTGGCGGTCGAGCTGCGGAACCGGCTCGGCGCGGCGACCGGCTTGCGGCTGCCCGCGACGCTGGTGTTCGACCACCCCGCGCCCGAGGCGCTGGCCCGGCACCTGGCCGCCGAGGTCACCGGCCGGCGGACCGGGGTGGTCGCGCGGACCACGCGCCGAGCGGTCGGGGATACGGTCGTGATCGTGGGCATGGCGTGCCGGTACCCGGGTGGGGTGCGGTCGCCGGAAGACCTGTGGCGGCTGGTCTCCGACGGGGTCGACGCGGTGTCGGCGTTCCCGACCGACCGGGGCTGGGACCTGACCTCGTTGCACCACCCCGATCCGGACCGCGCGGGCACCGCGTCGACCCGGCACGGCGGGTTCCTCGCCGACGCGGACCGGTTCGATCCCGAGTTCTTCGGCCTGTCACCGCGCGAGGCGCGGGCCACCGATCCGCAACACCGACTGCTGCTGGAAACCGCGTGGGAGGCGGTCGAGCGGGCGGGCATCGACCCGAGGTCGTTGCGCGGCAGCCGGACCGGGGTGTTCGCCGGGTTGATCTACACCGACTACGGCGCGCGCGCGACACCGGCGCCCGCCGACCTGGAGGGTTACCTGGGCAACGGCAGCGCGGGCAGCGTCGCGTCCGGTCGCGTCTCCTACACCCTCGGGCTGGAGGGACCCGCGATCACCGTCGACACCGCGTGCTCGTCGTCGCTCGTCGCGCTGCACCTGGCGATCCGGTCGCTGCGCGACGACGAGTGCGACCTGGCCCTGGTCGGCGGCGCCACCGTGATGGCCACGCCGATGACGTTCGTGGAGTTCTCCCGGCAACGCGGGCTCGCGCCCGACGGCCGGTGCAAGGCGTTCGCCGGCGCGGCCGACGGCACGGGGTTCGCCGAGGGCGCGGGACTGCTGGTCGTGGAACGGCTGTCCGACGCGCGCCGCAACGGACACCCCGTGCTGGCCGTGGTCCGGGGCAGCGCGGTGAACCAGGACGGCGCGTCCAACGGTTTGACCGCGCCCAGCGGACCGGCTCAGCAGCGGGTGATCCGGGACGCGCTCGCGAACGCCGGACTGTCCACTTCGGACGTCGACGCCGTGGAGGCCCACGGCACCGGAACGACGCTCGGCGACCCGATCGAAGCCCAGGCCCTGCTCGCCACCTACGGCCAGGACCGCGACCGGCCGCTGTGGTTGGGTTCGCTCAAGTCCAACCTCGGGCACACCCAGGCGGCCGCCGGTGTCGGCGGGATCATCAAGGTGGTGCAGGCACTCCACCACGACGTGCTGCCGCGCACCCTGCACGTGGACGAGCCGACGCCGCACGTGGACTGGTCGACGGGCGCGGTGTCCCTGCTGACCGAGCCGCAGCCGTGGCCGCGCGCCGACCGTCCACGCCGAGCGGGCGTGTCGTCGTTCGGGATCAGCGGCACCAACGCCCACGTGATCCTCGAGGAACCACCGCCCGCAACCCCCGCGCCCGAACCCGGCCCGTTCCCGTGGCTGCTCTCCGCCCGCACCGAACCGGCCCTCCGCGACCAGGCCCGAGCCCTGCTCGCCCACCTGACCACCCACTCCGACACCACCCACGTCGCCACGACCTTGGCCGCCCGCACCCGTTTCGACCACCGCGCCGGCATCAGCGGCGACCACCGTGCGGCGTTGGAAGCACTGGCGTCCGGTACTCCACACCCGTCCTTGATCACCGGCGTGGCCACACCGGGCAAAACCGCGTTCCTGTTCACCGGCCAAGGCAGCCAATACCCCGGCATGGGCCAAGACCTGTACAACGCGTTCCCCGTCTACGCCCAGGCCTACGACGAAGTCATGTCCCACCTGGAAACCCCGATCGACGAAAACGCACTCGACCAAACCCTGCACACCCAACCCGCGCTATTCGCCCACGAAGTCGCCCTGTATTACCTGATCACCCACCACGGCGTGACGCCCGATTTCCTGGCCGGACACTCCATCGGCGAACTCGCCGCCGCCCACGTGGCCGGAGTCCTCGACCTGGCCGGCGCCGCGACACTGGTCTCCGCCCGCGCCCGACTCATGCACACCGCCCGAGCCGACGGAGCCATGATCGCCCTCCAAGCCCAGGAATCCGAGCTGGAGTTGCCTTCCACGGTGTCCCTCGCCGCGGTCAACAGCGCGGACAACCTGGTCCTCTCCGGCGACCACGACGACGTCCACCGCGTCGCCGAACGATTTCGCGCCCAAGGCCGCAAGACGACCGTGCTCAAAGTCAGCCACGCCTTCCACTCCCACCACATGGACTGCGCGCTGACCGAATTCCGGGCTGTGGCGGCACGACTCACCTACCACCCACCGCGAATCCCGGTGATCTCGAACGTCACCGGCAGGATCGCCGACCGACTCGACTCCCCCGACTACTGGACCGAACACCTCCGCAGCACGGTCCGCTTCCACGACACGATCACCACCCTCACCCACGCCGGCGTCACGACGTTCCTCGAAATCGGACCCGACAGCACCCTCAGCGCACTCACCGACGGAATCCCCACCCAACGCCGGAACCGACCCCAGGTCGCCACCTTCCTCGCCGCGCTCGCCGCCGTCCACGTGCGCGGTGGCCGGGTGGACAGCCCGGTCCGCGGCCTCGCGCCGTTGCCCACCTACCCGTTCCAGCGCGAGCGCTACTGGTTCGCCCCGACGTCGGCGGACGTGACGGCGGCCGGGCTCGGGCGCGCGGACCACCCGTTGCTGGGCGCGGAGGTCGAGCCGGCCGACGGGGACGGGCTTGTGCTGACCGGGCGGTGGTCGCTCGCGACGCACCCGTGGTTGGCGGATCACGCGATCGCGGGCTCGGTGCTGCTGCCCGGGGCGGCGTTCGTGGAGTTGGCGCTGCACGCGGCGGACCGGGTCGGGTGCGGTGCCATCGAGGACCTGACGCTCCAGGAACCGTTGGTGGTGACGGAGAACGTCCAGGTGCAGGTGGTCGTCGGCGGGCCGGACGGCGTGGGTCGACGCGCGGTGGCCGTGCACGCGCGGTCCGCGGCCGAGCCGTGGACGTGCCACGCCACCGGTGTGCTCGCGCCGGCCGCCGCCGAGCGCCGGGAACCCGTGCGGTGGCCGCCGGACGGCGCCGAGGTGCTGCCGGTCGAGGACCTGTACGAGCGGTTGGCGGACCACGGGTACCGCTACGGCCCGGCGTTCCGGGGTGTGCGGTCGGCGTGGCGGGCGGGCGACGACCTGGTCGCCGAGGTCGCTCTGCCCGACGGCGCGGACCCGACCGGGTTCGGCGTGCACCCGGCGTTGCTGGACGCGGTGCTGCACCTGCTGGTCCGGGACGCGGGCGACGAGGTCCGGCTGCCGTTCTCGTGGTCCGGTGTGCGCCTGCACGCCACCGGAGCGACGGTCGTCCGCGCGCGGCTGTCCCCCGCCGGCCCGGACGCGGTGGCCGTGCACGTGGTCGATGGCGCGGGCGCGCCGGTGCTGACCGCGGAGTCGTTGGTGTCACGGGTGGTTCCGGTCGCCCGACCGACCCGTTCGCTCTACCACGTGACGTGGCCCGAGGTCCCGCTGCCCGACGCCGCCGAGGCGGTCGAGGTGTGCCGGCTGACGGCGGAGGGCGAGGTCGTGGCGGCCACCCACCAGGCGGTCCTGGCCGCGTTGACCAGGGCACAGGGCCGACCGGACGACGCCTCTCGGCTGGCGGTGGTCACCTCGGGCGCGGTGGGCGAGGACGCGAACCCGGCGCTCGCGGCCGCCTGGGGCTTGCTGCGGTCGGCGCAGGCCGAGCACCCCGGGCGGTTCGTGCTCGTGGACACCGACGGGTCGCCGGCGTCGGATTCCGCGCTGGCTCGAGCCTGTGCCGGGGCCGAGCCCCAGCTGGCGCTCCGCCGGGGCCGGGCCCACGCGCCCAGGCTCGCGCCGGCGCCGACCGTCGACCGCGCGCCCCTCGACCTCGGCCGCACGGTGCTGATCACCGGCGGCACCGGCGCACTCGGTCGGATCTTCGCCCGCCACCTCGTGACCCGGCACGGCGTCGACCGCCTGGTGCTGGTGAACCGACGCGGTCGGGGCGCGCCGGACCTGGTCGCCGAGCTGACCGGGCTGGGCGCGGACGTCACGGTGACCGCGTGCGACCTCGCCGACCGGGACGCGACCGCCGAGCTGGTCCGGTCGGTGCCCGGCTTGACCGGCGTCGTGCACGCGGCCGGTGTCGTCGACGACGGCGTGCTGGCCTCGTTGACCCCGGAACGGGTCGCGGAGGTGTTGCGCCCCAAGGTGGACGGGGCCTGGCACCTGCACGAGGCGGCCGGTGCCGACGTCGCGTTCGTGCTGTTCTCCTCGATCGCCGCCGCGGTCGGCGCGCCCGGTCAGGGCAACTACGCCGCGGCGAACGCGTTCCTGGAGGCCCTGGCGGCCCGTCGCCCGCGCACCACGGCGCTGTCCTGGGGCCTGTGGGCGGTCGACGGCGGTCTGGGCGCCGCGCTCGACCCGACCGACGTGGCCCGGATGCGCCGCGGTGGTATCGCGCCGATACCACCCGAGCTGGGCGTGGAGCTGTTCGACGCGGCCCTGGCGTCGGGGCGGTCCGTCGTGGCCCCGGTCGCGGTCGACCTCGCCGCGCTGCGTGCCCAGGACGAGGTTCCGGCCGTGTTGCGCGGTCTGGCACCGACCACCCGGCACGCGGTCGACGGCTCGGTCGCGGGCACCGTCGCCGGACTGTCCGAAGTGGATGCACGGGCATTCGTGCTGACCCTGGTACGCGGTCGGGTCGCGACCGTGTTGGGGCACGGCGGCGCCGACCGGGTCGACGTGGACCGGGCGTTCCAGGAGATCGGCTTCGACTCGCTGACCGCCGTGGAACTGCGCAACCGGCTCACCGCCGACACCGGTCTCCGACTGCCCGCGACGCTGGTCTTCGACCACCCGACACCGGCCGCGCTCGCCCGCCACCTGCACGCGGAACTCGTCGGCGCGCGGAAAGCGGTCGCCACGACCACGACCGCGGCGTCCGACGAGCCGATCGCGATCATCGCCCTGGCCTGCCGCTACCCGGGCGGCGTGCGCACGCCCGAGGACCTGTGGACGTTGGTCGCCGACGGGGCCGAGGCCATCGGCGGGTTCCCGACCGACCGCGGCTGGGACATCGCGCGGCTGTACCACCCGGACCCGGACCACGTCGGCACCTCCTACGCCCGCGAGGGCGGCTTCCTCGCCGACGCGGCGGCGTTCGACGCGGACTTCTTCGGCATCAGCCCGCGCGAGGCGCCGGCCATCGACCCCCAGCAGCGGCTGCTGCTGGAAACCACCTGGGAGGCCTTCGAACGGGCCGGCATCGACCCGGCCGACGTGCGCGGCAGTCGCACGGGCGTGTTCACCGGCGTGATGTACAACGACTACGGAGCCCGCCTGCTCCAGCACGCCCCGCCGGGGTTCGAGGGCTTCCTCAGCACCGGCAGCGCGGGCAGCGTCGCGTCCGGCCGGGTCGCCTACACCTTCGGATTCGAGGGACCGGCCGTCACCATCGACACCGCGTGCTCCTCCTCCCTGGTCGCGCTGCACCTCGCCGCCCAGGCGTTGCGCGGCGGCGAGTGCACGCTCGCCCTGGCCGGCGGCGTCACGGTGATGGCCACACCCAGCACGTTCATCGAGTTCTCCCGCCAACGCGGTCTCGCCCCCGACGGCCGCTGCAAGGCGTTCGCGGCCGCGGCCGACGGCACCGGTTGGGGCGAGGGTGTCGGCCTGCTGCTCCTGGAACGCCTGTCCGACGCCCGACGCCACCGCCACCCCGTGCTGGCACTGGTGCGGGGCAGCGCGGTCAACCAGGACGGCGCGTCCAACGGCCTCACCGCACCCCACGGCCCTTCCCAACAACGCGTCATCCACACCGCGCTCACCAACGCGGGACTGTCCACATCGGACATCGACGCCGTCGAAGCCCACGGCACCGGAACCACCCTCGGCGACCCCATCGAAGCCCAAGCCCTCCTCGCCACCTACGGCCAGGACCGCGCCGAACCTCTTTACCTCGGGTCGATCAAGTCCAACCTCGGCCACACCCAGGCCGCCGCCGGCGTCGCGGGCGTCATCAAGATCGTGCAGGCACTGCACTACGACGTGCTGCCCCGCACCCTGCACGTGGACGAACCGACCCCGCACGTCGACTGGTCCGCCGGCTCCGTCGCGCTGCTCACCGAAGCCCGACCCTGGAAGCGCAACGGCCGCCCCCGCCGCGCCGGGGTGTCGTCGTTCGGCATCAGCGGCACCAACGCCCACGTGATCATCGAGGAACCACCGACCGCGGCACCGGTCCCGCCGACCCACCCGCTGCCGTGGCTGCTCTCGGCCACCACGGCACCGGCACTGCGCGCCTACGCCCGCACCCTGCTGAACCACCTCACCGCCCACCCGACCGACGCCGACCACGTCGCCGGCACCCTGACCACCCGGTCCCGCTTCGACCACCGGGCCGGCATCAGCGGCGACCACCTGGCCGCCCTCGCCGCGCTCGCCGACGGTCTCCCGCACCCGAACCTCACCACGGGCACGCCCCGTCCCGGCAGGACCGCGTTCCTGTTCACCGGCCAGGGCAGCCAGTACCCGGGCATGGGCCGCGAGCTGTACGAGCGCTTCCCCGTGTACGCCCAGGCCTACGACGAAGTCCTGTCCCACCTGGACATCCCGATCGATGAACACTCGCTCGACCAAACCCTGCACACCCAACCCGCGCTGTTCGCCCACGAGGTCGCCCTCTACCGACTTGTCACCCACCACGGCGTGACGCCCGATTTCCTGGCCGGGCACTCGATCGGCGAACTCACCGCCGCTCACGTGGCCGGAGTCCTCGACCTGGCCGACGCCACGACCCTCGTCTCCACCCGCGCCCGACTCATGCACGCCGCCCAACCAGGCGGAGCGATGATCGCCCTCCAAGCCCAGGAACACGAACTACCCGACACAGTGGACATCGCCGCCGTCAACAGCCCCGACAACCTCGTCATCTCCGGCGACCACGACACCGTCCACCGCGTCGCCGAACGATTCCGCGCACAAGGCCGCAAAACGACCGTGCTCCAGGTAAGCCACGCCTTCCACTCCCACCACATGGACGACGTCCTCGCCGAATTCCGGGCCATCGCGGCCGGTCTCACCTACCACGAGCCGACGATTCCGGTGATCTCGAACGTCACCGGCCGGCGCGCCGACCGACTCGGCTCACCCGACTACTGGACCGAACACCTCCGCAGCACGGTCCGCTTCCACGACACGATCACCACCCTCACCGACGCCGGCGTCACGACGCTCCTCGAAATCGGACCCGACAGCACCCTCAGCACACTCACCGGCGGAATCCCCACCCAACGCCGGAACCGACCTCAGGTCGACACCTTCCTCGCCGCGCTCGCCGCCGCGCACGTGGCCGGAGCACGGGTGGCGGCGGACGAGCCGACCCTGGTGCCGCTACCCACCTACGCGTTCCAGCACCGGACCTACTGGCTCGACCCGCCGCCCGCCGGTGACCACCCGCTCGTCGGCACCACCGTCGACCTCGCGGACGGTGGCGTGGTGGCCACGGGCGCGTTGTCGGTGCGCACCCACCCGTGGCTGGCCGAGCACGTCGTGCTGGACACCGTGCTGTTGCCCGGCACCGCGTTCGTGGAGCTGGCGCTGCACGCGGCACGTCAGGTCGGCTGCGACGAGGTGGCCGACCTGGTGCTGCGGTCGCCGATCGCGTTCGGGGACGGCGAGGTCGTGCGGGTTCAGGTCGCCCTCGGGCCGCCGGACGACCAGGGTGCCCGAGCGGTCGCGGTTCACGCCCGCCCGGACGACCGGACGACGTGGACCACGCACGCGACCGGCACGGTGACCGTCGCGAACGGTGGTTCCGACACCCTGGAGATCTGGCCACCGCCGGGCGCGACCGAGCTGGACACCACCGACCTGTACGACCGGTTCCTGGACGCCGGTGTCGCCTACGGCGCGCTGTTCCGCGGGGTTCGGGCCGCCTGGTCGGTCGGCGACGACCGGTACGCCGAGGTGGCGCTCCCGGCCGAGGTCGCCGACGGCGGTTTCGGCGTGCACCCGGCGTTGTGGGACGCGGCGTTGCACGCCTTGGCCCTGCCGTCGTCGGACCGGGTGCGGCTGCCGTTCGCGTGGACCGGCGTCCGGCTGCACGCGACCGGGGCGACCGCGGCGCGGGTCCGGCTGCGCGCGCTCGGCGACGACGCGTTCGCGCTGCTGGTCACCGACCCGACCGGCATGCCGGTGCTGTCGGTCGACTCGCTGGTGTCCCGGCCGGTCGACGCGGACCGGGTGCGCGTCACCCGCCGCCACGACTCGATGTTCCGACTGGACTGGACGCCGGCGCCGACGGGCGTCACGGCGGTTCCGGACCACGTGGTGCACCACGTCACCGGCGATCCGCACGCCGCCGCCGAGGGCGCCCTGCGGCGGATCCAGGAGTTCCTCGCCGAGGACACCGCCGCCCGGTTGGTCGTGGTGACCGACGGCTTGGCGGGCTCGACCGCCGTCGGCCTCGCCCGCAGCGCCCAGTCCGAGCACCCGGACCGGATCGTGCTGGTGGAAACGGCGGATCCGAGCACCGTGCCGGCGGCGCTGACCACCGGCGAACCGCACGTCAGAGTCCACAGTGGACGCTTCCTCGCGCCGATGCTGGCCCGGGCCGCCGCGCCCGAGCACCGGCCGCTCGACACCTCCGGCACGATCCTGGTGACCGGCGCGACCGGCGCGCTGGGTCGACTCGTCGTCCGCCACCTGGTGGAAACCCATGGCGCGCAACACCTCCTGCTGACCAGCCGCACCGGACCGGACGCGCCGGCCGCGGCCGAACTGCTGGCCCTTCCCGCCGAGGTGACCCTGGTCGCGGCCGACCTCACCGACCGCGACCAGGTCGGGGCACTGGTCACCTCCTGGGCGCCGACCGCGGTGATCCACACCGCCGGCGTGCTGGACGACGGCACGGTCACCGCGCTCACCCCGGACCGCCTGCACCCCGTGCTCGCGCCGAAGGTCGACGCGGCGTGGCACCTCCACGAGGCGACCGCGGGCCACGACCTGACCCACTTCGTGCTGTTCTCGTCGGCGGCCGGTGTCACGGGTTCGCCGGGTCAGGCGAACTACGCCGCGGCCAACACGTACCTCGACGCCCTCGCCGAACACCGCCGGCGCCAAGGCCTGCCCGCGACCTCGCTCGCCTGGGGCCTGTGGGCGCAGGACCGGGGCATGGCCGCCGCGCCCGACCGGAACCGGTTGGCGCGCAACGGGATCGTGCCGCTCGACCCCGACGAGGGCCTGGCGCTGTTCGACGCGGCGCTGGGCCTGGCCGAGCCGGTGCTGGTGCCGGCCCGGCTCGACCTGGCCGCACTGCGGTCGGCTCCCGTGCTGCCGCACCTGGTGCGGTCGCTGGTGCGGACCCCGACCCGACGCGCGGCCACCGGGTCGGGCCGGGTCGGGCCGGACGAGGTGGTGGACGTGGTGCGGGCCGAGATCGCGGCCGTGCTGGGGCACGAGGTGGGCGCGGTGCCGGCCGACCGGGCACTGCGCGAACTGGGGTTCGACTCGTTGACCGCGGTGGAGTTGCGCAACCGGCTCGCCGCGGCCACCGGGTTGGCGTTGCGGGCGACGCTCGTGTTCGACCACCCGACACCCGCCGCGCTGGCGGCCCACCTCCGGGCCGGTCTCGCGCCGCTGGAGGACGACAGGCGCGACGCCGAGACGCGCCGGGCGCTGGCCCGGATCCCGGTGGCCAGGTTGCGGGAGGCCGGACTGCTGGACCTGGTGCTGAGCCTGGCCGACGCGCCCGCGCCGGACACCGTCGACGTGATCGACGAGATGAGCGCGGAAAGCCTGATCCGCCTCGCGCTGGAGGACTCCGCGGACGCCGGGAGGCTGGGATGACCTCGACCGACCGGGTGGTGGAGGCGCTTCGGGCGTCGCTGAAGGAAAACGAGCGGCTCCGGCTGCGGCACCGCGAGCCGATCGCGATCGTGGCGATGGGCTGCCGGTACCCGGGCGGGGTGCGGTCGCCGGAGGACCTGTGGCGGCTGGTCGCCGACGGCACGGACGCCATCGGCGGGTTCCCGACCGACCGAGGCTGGGACCTCGACGGGTTGTACGACCCGAACCCGGACCGGCCGGGGCGCAGTTACGCGCGGGTCGGCGGTTTCCTCCACGACGCCGACCACTTCGACCCGGAGTTCTTCGGCATCAGCCCACGCGAGGCGCTCGCGATAGACCCGCAGCAGCGGCTGCTCCTGGAAACCTCCTGGGAGGTGTTCGAACGCGCCGGCCTCGACCCGACCACCCTGCGCGGCAGCCGAACCGGCGTGTTCGCGGGCGTGATGTACGACGACTACGGCGGGCGGCTCGTGCACACGCCCGAAGGGCTCGAAGGTCACATCGGCACCGGCAGCGCGGGCAGCGTCGCGTCCGGCCGCGTCGCCTACACCTTCGGTCTGGAAGGCCCGGCGATCACCGTCGACACCGCGTGCTCGTCGTCGTTGGTCGCGGTGCACCTGGCCGCACAGGCCCTGCGCAACGGCGAGTGCGCGCTCGCGTTGGCGGGCGGTGTCACGGTGCTCGCCACACCCGGGCTGTTCGTGGAGTTCTCGCGGCAGCGCGGCCTGGCACCCGACGGCCGCTGCAAGGCGTTCTCCGACCACGCCGACGGCACCGGCTGGAGCGAGGGCGTCGGCCTGCTGCTGCTGGAAAAGCTCTCCGACGCCCACCGCAACGGCCACCCCGTGCTCGCGGTCCTGAAGGGCAGCGCGGTCAACCAGGACGGCGCGTCGAACGGCCTCACCGCGCCGAACGGATCGGCCCAGCAACGCGTGATCCGGGCCGCGCTGGCCGCCGCGCGGCTCACCGCCGACCAGGTCACCGCCGTGGAGGCGCACGGCACCGGCACCGCGCTCGGCGACCCGATCGAGGCACAGGCCCTGCTGGACACCTACGGCCGCAACCGGAGCGAGCCGCTGTGGTTGGGCTCGCTGAAGTCGAACATCGGGCACACCCAGGCCGCGGCCGGTGTCGGCGGGATCATCAAGACGGTCCTGGCCCTGCACCACGAGGTGTTGCCGCGCACCCTGCACGTGGAGAAGCCCTCGACCCGCGTCGACTGGTCGTCCGGCGCGGTGGTCCTGCTCGCCGAACCGCGACCGTGGCCGCGCGCCGACCAACCCCGCCGGGCGGCCGTGTCGTCCTTCGGGATCAGCGGCACCAACGCCCACGTGATCCTCGAAGAAGCCCCACCGCACGAGGTCGAGTCGGTCGCTCGGGACGTGGTCGTGACCACCGACGCGGTGCCGGTGCTGCTGTCGGCGAAGTCGCCGGAAGCGTTGCGCGCCCAGGCTTCCCGGCTGCTCGACCACGTGTCGCCCGACACCGACCCGCGCCGGCTCGCGTCCGCGCTGGCCACCACCCGCACCCACTTCACCCACCGCGCGGCGATCGTGGCGGCGGACCACGGCGAGTTGGTCGCCGCGCTGGCCGCGGTGCGCGACGACCGCCCCCACCCCGGCCTGGTCGAGGGCGTGGCGGGCACACCGGGCAAAACCGTGTTCGTGTTCCCCGGTCAGGGTTCCCAGTGGGCCGGCATGGCCCGCGACCTCCTCACCACCTCACCCCTGTTCCGGGAGCACGTCGAGGCGTGCGACGCCGAACTGGACTGGCCGCTGCTCGACACCCTCGCCTCGGGCGACGACCTCACCCGCGTGGACCTCCTGCAACCGGCGCTGTTCGCGATCATGACCGGACTCGCCACGCTCTGGATCGCCGCCGGCATCACGCCCGACGCCGTGATCGGCCACTCCCAAGGCGAAATCGCCGCCGCGTACACCGCCGGAGCCCTCTCCCTCACCGACGCGATCAAGGTCGTATCCCGTCGAGCGCAAGCCATCACCAACCTCACCGGCCGCACCGGCATGCTGTCCCTGCCGCTGAACGCCGAGGACGCGGCGGCCGTGATCGACGGCGTGCCGGACGTCCACCTCGCCGCGGTCAACGGACCGC
This sequence comes from Actinosynnema sp. NPDC020468, assembly GCF_040642015.1. Lineage (NCBI taxonomy): Bacteria > Bacillati > Actinomycetota > Actinomycetes > Pseudonocardiales > Pseudonocardiaceae > Actinosynnema > Actinosynnema sp. NPDC020468. Next base: position 92,052 of record NZ_JBFAEO010000020.1, on the reverse strand, counting down.
GCAACACCGTCGTCGCCGGTGACCTCGACGTGCTCCGGCAGCTCCGCGACCGCACCGAGCACGCCCGCCTGATCCCGGTCGACTACGCCTCGCACACCCCGCACGTCGAGCCACTGGCCGAGCTGATCCCCCGTCGCCTCCAGGGCATCACCCCGCGCCGCGCGGACATCCCGTTCCACTCCACCGTCACCGGCGGCCCCCTCGACACCACCGCGCTCGACCCCCGCTACTGGTACGACAACCTGCGCAACCCCGTCCAGTACCACCCCACCATCACCAAACTGGTCCACAGTGGACACACGACGTTCCTCGAAATCAGCCCACACCCCGTACTCGACACCACCCTGCACACCCTCCGCCGCGACCACGGCACCCCACGCCAATTCCTCACCGCCCTCGCCCACGCCCACGTCCACGGCCTGGTGATCGACTGGCCCGCCGTCCTCCCCGCCGCCGCGCCGATGGCGCTGCCCACCTACCCCTTCCAGCGTCGGAAGTACTGGCTGGACGCGGGTTCCGGGGGTGACGTGCGGTCCGCCGGGCTGAACGCGGTGGACCACCCGGTGCTGGGCGCGGCGGTGGAATTGCCCGGTGGCGGCCTGGTGTCGACCGGGCGGATCGCGGCGCGCACCCACCCGTGGCTCGCCGAGCACACGCTGTTCGGCGCCACCGTCCTCCCCGGCACGGTCTTCGCCGACCTCGCGCTACACGTGGGTGACCTGGTGGGCCGACCACGGGTTGACGACCTGGTGCTGGCGGAGCCGCTGGTCGTCGGCGACCAGGCGTGGCTCCAGGTCGTGGTGGAACCGGAGCGGGACGACACGCGCGCGTTCGTCATCCGGTCCCGGTCGTCCGACGACGGCCCGTGGACCACGCATGCCACCGGATCGCTCGCACCCGCCGTTCCGCCGCGATCGGAGGAGTTCGCCGGACCGTGGCCTCCCCGAGACGCGGTCCGACTGCCCGTGGACGACCTCTACGACCGGGTGGCCGCGACCGGAGTCGGCTACGGGCCGCTGTTCCAGGGCCTGCGGGCGGCGTGGCGGTCGGGTGCCGACGTCTGCGCGGAGGTCGCCCTCCCGGGCGAGGCGGGCGGTTTCGGGGTGCACCCCGCGCTGCTGGACTCCGCGCTGCACGCCCTCGCGTTGGTCGCCGCCGACGACGGGTCGGTGCGGTTGCCGTTCTCGTGGAGCGGGCTCGACCTGCACTCGGTCGGCGCGACGAGCCTGCGGGTGCGGTTGACGCCCACCGGTACCGACTCGGCGTCGGTGCGGATGGCCGACCCGACCGGCGCGCCGGTGGCGTCCGTCGACTCCGTGGTGATCCGGGCGGTGCCCGCCGACCGGGTGACCCGGCCCGTCGCCCACCACGACTCGCTGTTCCGGGTGGAGTGGCACGAGGTTCCCACCGGTGGACCCGACCGGGGCGCGGTCGTGCTGGACGTCGGCGCGCTCGAGGTGCCGGACGACGTGCCGGGAGCCGTGCACGCGACCGTGCGCGCGGTGCTGGCGGAGGTTCAGGGGTGGTCGGCGGACGCCCGGCTGATCGTGGTCACCCGCCGCGCGGTGGCGACCACCCCGGACGAGCCGGTCGAGGACCTGGCCGGCGCCGCCGTGTGGGGACTGGTGCGCACCGCGCAGTCCGAGGAGCCCGGCCGATTCACGCTGGTGGACCTGGACGAGGGCGGCGAGGTGCCCGTGACCGACGAACCTCGGGTCGCGGTCCGCGCCGGCCGGGTGGTCGCGCCGAGGTTGACGCGCGTGCCAGCCGTTCCGGACCGCGGGCCGGCCGCGCCGACCGGCACGGTGTTGATCACCGGGGCCACCGGCAACCTGGGTGGGCTGGTGGCACGGCACCTGGTCGACCGGGGCGCGCGGCGGTTGCTGCTCACGAGCAGGCGCGGCCCGGACGCGCCCGGTGCCGCCGCACTGGTGGCCGGGTTGACCGGGTCGGGAGCGGAGGTCGAGCTGGTCGCGTGCGACACGGCCGATCGGGCGGCGGTCGCGGAACTGGTGGCCGGGCGCGACGTGGGCGTCGTCGTGCACGCGGCGGGGGTGCTGGACGACGGCACGATCGCGACGCTCACCCCGGACCGGCTGGACGCCGTGCTGCGGCCCAAGGTCGACGCGGCCTGGCACCTGCACGAGCTGGTGCCCGACGCGGACCTGGTGCTGTTCTCGTCGGTCGCCACCACGATCGGCAGTCCCGGTCAGGCCAACTACGCGGCGGCCAACGCGTTCCTGGACGGGTTGGCCCACCACCGCCGGTCCCGCGGCGGGTCCGCGACCTCGCTCGCCTGGGGGCTGTGGGACGGCACGGCGCTGGAGGCGGCGGACCTGGCGCGCTGGAGCCGTTCCGGCATCACGCCGCTGAGCCCGGAGCAGGGGGTGGCGCTGTTCGACGCGGCCCGCGCGGTCGACGCGGCCGTGGTGGTGCCGACCAGGCTCGACCTCGCCGCGCTGCGCCGCGGTCCGGTGCCGCCGCTGTTCCGCGAGTTGGTGTCCGGTCGTCGCACGGGCGACCGGGGTGGTCCGACGTGGGCGGCGCGGCTCGCCGGGTTGACCGACGACGAGCAGGACGCGCTCGTGCTGGACCTGGTGCGGACGCACGCGGCGACCGTCCTGGGACGCGTCGACCCGGTGCCGGCCGACCGGCCGTTCCAGGAGATGGGTTTCGACTCGCTGCTGGCCGTGGAGTTGCGCAACCGGCTCGCCGCGACCACCGGGGTGCGACTGCCGGCGACGCTGGTGTTCGACCACCCGACGCCGGCCGCGATCACCGCCCACCTGCGGGCCGCGGTCACCCCGGAAACACCGTCGCTGAAGGACGAGGTGGACCGGGTGGCGCGGTTGCTGGCGGCCGCGACCCCGGCCGAGCGCACGGCGGCCGCCGAGCGGTTGCGGTCCGTGCTGCGGACCGGTGAGCGGGCGGCGGACCTGGAGTCGATCACCGACGACGAGCTGTTCGAGGCCTTGGACGACGAACTCGGGATCGCCTGAACCGCCCGGGAGGGGTGAGCACGCCGATGGAGAAGGAAGAGAAGCTCCGCGACTACCTCAAGCGGGCGACCGCCGACCTGCGCCAGGTCCGACAGCGCCTGCACGACGTCGAGGCCAGGGCGCACGAGCCGATCGCCGTCGTGGGCATGGCGTGCCGGTACCCGGGCGGCGTGCGGACGCCGGCGGACCTGTGGCGGGTGGTGGCCGACGGGGTGGACGCGATCTCCGGCTTCCCCACCGACCGGGGCTGGGACCTCGACGCGCTGTTCGACCCGAACCCGGACGTCGAGGGCCGCAGCTACGCCGACCAGGGTGGTTTCCTGCGGGACGCGGGCGCGTTCGACCCCGAGTTCTTCGGCCTGTCACCCCGCGAGGCGCTGGCCACCGACCCCCAGCAGCGGCTCCTGCTGGAAACCGCCTGGGAGGCCGTGGAAAGCGCCGGCATCGACCCGCACTCGTTGCGCGGCAGCCGAACCGGGGTGTTCGCCGGCGTGATCGCGCAGGACTACGTGCCGCGGCCCAACGAGGCACCCGAGGGTCTCGAGGGCTACTTCATGACCGGCGGCACGACCAGCGTCGCCTCCGGCCGCGTCTCCTACACGTTCGGGTTCACCGGACCGGCCATCACCCTGGACACCGGCTGCTCGTCGTCGCTGGTCGCGCTGCACCTGGCCGCACAGGCGCTGCGGCGCGGCGAGTGCTCGCTCGCGCTGGCGGGCGGTGCCACGGTGATCGCCTCCCCCGGCGTGTTCCTGGCGTTCTCCCGCCAACGCGGTCTGGCGCCCGACGGCCGCTGCAAGGCGTTCGCGGGCGCGGCCGACGGCACCGCCTTCGCCGAGGGCGCGGGTCTGCTCCTGCTGGAACGCCTGTCCGACGCGCTCCGCCACGACCACCCGGTGCTCGCGGTGCTGCGGGGCAGCGCGGTCAACCAGGACGGCGCGTCCAACGGCCTCACCGCACCTCACGGCCCTTCCCAACAACGTGTCATCCACGCCGCGCTCACCGACGCCGGACTGTCCACATCGGACATCGACGCCGTCGAGGCCCACGGCACCGGAACGACCCTGGGCGATCCCATCGAAGCCCAGGCCTTGCTCGCCACCTACGGCCGGGACCGCGACCGGCCGCTGTGGTTGGGCGCGATCAAGTCCAACATCGGCCACACCCAGGCCGCGGCGGGTGTGGCCGGGGTGATCAAGATGGTGCAGGCGCTGCACCACGACGTGTTGCCCCGCACCCTGCACGTGGACGAACCGACGCCGCGCGTCGACTGGTCCACCGGTTCCGTCGCGCTGCTCACCGAACCCCGGCCGTGGCACCGGGGCGAACGCCCCCGCCGGGCGGGCGTGTCGTCGTTCGGGATCAGCGGCACCAACGCCCACGTGATCATCGAGGAACCACCACCACCCGCCGAACGCCCGCACCCCACTCCCCTGCCGTGGCTGCTCTCCGCCCGCACCGAACCGGCCCTCCGCGACCAGGCCCGAGCCCTGCTCACCCACACCGACGCCGCCCAAACCCTGGCCTCTCGCGCCCGTTTCGACCATCGGGCCGGCATCAGCGGCGACCACCACGCAGCCTTGGAAGCCCTGGCCTCCGGCACTCCACACCCGTCTTTGGTCACCGGTCTGGCGAAACCGGGCAAAACCGCGTTCCTCTTCACCGGCCAAGGCAGCCAATACCCCGGCATGGGGCAGGACTTGTACGCCGCGTTTCCCGTCTACGCCCAGGCCTACGACGAAGTCCTGTCGCACCTGGAATTCCCGATCGAGGAGAACTCGCTCGACCAAACCCTGCACACCCAACCCGCCTTGTTCGCCCACGAAATCGCGCTCTACCACCTGATCACCCACCACGGCGTTACGCCCGACTACCTCGCCGGGCACTCGATCGGCGAACTGACCGCAGCCCATCTCGCCAAAGTCCTCAACTTGGCCGATGCGGCAACACTCGTGTCAGCACGCGCCCGACTCATGCAAGCCGCCCGGCCGGGCGGAGCCATGATCGCCATCCAAGCCCAGGAACACGAACTACCCGACGACGTCGACATCGCCGCCATCAACAGCCCGGACAGTCTGGTGATCTCCGGCGACCACGACGAAGTCCACCCCGTGGCCGAGCGATTCCGCGAGTTGGGCCGGAAGACGAGCGTGCTGAACGTCAGCCACGCTTTCCACTCCCACCACATGGACGAGGTCCTCGCCGAGTTCCGGACGATCGCGGCCGGTCTCACTTATCACGAGCCCAGGATCCCCGTCGTCTCCAACATCACCGGCCGACTAGCCGACCGGCTCACTTCACCCGACTACTGGGCCGAACACCTCCGCGCCACCGTCCGGTTCCACGACACGATCACCACCCTCACCAATGCCGGCGTCACGAGGTTCCTCGAAATCGGCCCGGACGGAACGCTCAGCGGCCTCGTCGGCGGCATCGCCACCCAACGGCGGAACCGGCCGCAGGTCGAGACGTTCACCGCCGCCCTCGCTGCCGCGCACGTCCAGGGCGCGCACGTCACCAGTCCGACGCGCGGCGTCGCCACGTTGCCCACCTACCCGTTCCAGCGGCGGAACTACTGGTTGGACACGTCGGCGCACCGCGGTCTGCTGGGCGAGCCGGTGCGAGTGGCGGACGGTGACGGGGTCCTGCTGGCCGGGCGGCTGTCGACGCGCACCCACCCGTGGTTGGCCGATCACTCGGTCCTCGGGTCAGTGCTGTTCCCGGGCACCGGAGTCGTGGACCTCGTGGTGCGTGCCGGTGTCGCGGTCGGCTGCGGTCGGATCGAGGAGTTGACGCTGGAGGCACCGCTCGTGCTGCCGGACCGGGGCGGCGTGGACGTGCAGGTGTCGGTGGACGCCGGTCGGGCGGTCAGCGTGCACTCGGGTTCGGGCGACCGCTGGGTTCGGCACGCGACCGGCGTGCTGTCCGATCACCCCAGGCAGTCCACTGTGGACACCATGCCGCCGGCCGACGCCACGGTGGTGGACCTGACCGACCTCTACCCGGCACTCGCGGACGCGGGACTCGCCTACGGCCCGGCGTTTCGCGGGTTGCGGGCGGTGTGGCGGCACGGCGCGGACACCTACGCCGAGGTCCGACTGCCGGAAGGCGTTGGCGCGCAAGGATTCGGGCTCCACCCGGCGTTGCTCGACGCCGCGCTGCACGCGCTCGCCGCCACCGCGGTCCTGGACGGCGACGACCAGGTGCGGCTGCCGTTCGCCTGGACCGGTGTCACCCTGCACGCCACCGGGGCCACCGAACTCCGGGTGCGGCTGTCGCCGACGGCGTCCGGTCTCGCCCTGGCCGCGACCGACCCGGCGGGCAACCCGGTGGTGTCGGTGGACACGCTGGCCGTGCGCCCGGTGTCGGCCGCGCGACTGGCGCGGTCCCGCACGGCCGACTCGTTGTTCCGGCTGTCGTGGCGGCCCGTGCCGCGGCCCGCCGAACCGGTGCCGACCCCCGTGGTGCTCGACCACCGCGACGGCACCCTGGACCTGCACGCCGCCACGACCGGCCTGTTGACCGCGTTGCGCGACGCGCTCGCCGGACCGGACGACGTCGTGGTGCTCACGGCGGACGCGGTCGCGGCGCGGGACGGCGATCAGGTCACCGACCTGGTCGGGGCCGCGCTGTGGGGGTTGGTACGCGGGGCACAGGCCGAGCACCCGGGCCGGATCACGGTGCTGGACCTGGACGTCCCGGACGAGCACGCGATCGGGCTCGCGGTCGCCACCGGCGAATCCCAGGTCGCGCTGCGCGCCGGAACCCTCTACGCGCCCAGGCTCGTGCCCGCCGACCGGGGTTTGCCCACGCCCGACGGCGGGTGGCGGCTCGGCGTCACGGCCACCGGCACGCTCGACCACCTCGCGCTCCTGCCGCACGACCACCGCTCGCCCGACGTCGGGCAGGTGCGGATCGCGCTCCGCGCGGCGGGCGTGAACTTCCGCGACGTGATGATCGCGCTCGGCCTCTATCCGGATCCGGACGCGCGGATCGGCGCCGAGGGCGCGGGCGTGGTGCTCGAGGTCGGGCCGGGTGTCACCGGGTTCGCGCCGGGCGACCGGGTGATGGGGTTGCTGGCGGACGGGGTCGGGCCGGTCACGGTGACCGACCACCGGCTGCTGGCCCGGATCCCGGCCGGCTGGTCGTTCGCGCAGGGCGCGGCGACGCCGATCGCCTTTCTCACCGCCTACTACGGGCTGGTGGACCTGGCCGGGGTGCGGGCGGGCGAGTCGGTGCTGGTGCACGCGGCGGCCGGCGGCGTGGGCATGGCGGCCGTGCAGCTGGCACGGCACCTGGGCGCGGTCGTGCACGGCACGGCGAGTCCGGCGAAGTGGGACGCCGTGCGCCGGCTGGGAGTGCCGGACGAGCGGCTCGCCTCGTCGCGAACCCTGGAGTTCGAAGCCAGGTTCGGGCGGGTCGACGTGGTGCTGAACTCGTTGGCCCGCGAGTTCGTGGACGCGTCGCTGCGGCTGCTGCCCGACGGCGGCCGGTTCGTGGAGATGGGCAAAACCGACCTCCGCGATCCGGCCGACCACCCCCGGCTCCACTACCGGGCGTTCGACGTGCTCGACGCCGGACCGGAGCGGATCCGGGAGGTGCTGGCCGACCTGGTCGGGCTGTTCGAGTCCGGCGCCCTGGAGCCGCTCCCGGTGACCGCGTGGGACGTGCGGCGCGCACCCGAGGCGTTCCGGTTCCTCGCTCAGGCCCGGCACGTCGGCAAGCTGGTGCTGACCGTGCCGGCGGCGTGGGCGGGTCGGGTGCTGGTGACCGGCGCGACCGGTGGGCTCGGCGCGCTCGTGGCCCGGCACCTGGTGGCCGCGCACGGTGTCACCGACCTGGTGCTGGTGGGCCGGCGCGGCCCGGACGCGCCCGGTGCCCGCGAGTTGGCCGCGGAGCTGATCGCGGCCGGGGCGCGGGTCGTGCTGGAGGCGTGCGACGTGGCGGACCGGGACGCGGTGGCCGCGCTGCTCGCCGCGCACCCCGTGACGGCGGTCGTGCACGCGGCGGGGGTGGTCGAGGACGCCACGCTCGACGCGCTCACGCCGGCCGGGTTGGCGGCGGTGCTCGGGCCGAAGGCCGACGGCGCGCGGCACCTGCACGAGCTGGCGGGCGACCTGACCGCGTTCGTGCTGTTCTCCTCGGTCGCCGGCACGCTCGGCGGTCCGGGCCAGGCCAACTACGCGGCGGCCAACGCCTACCTGGACGCGCTCGCCGAGCACCGCCGGCGGCGGGGACTGCCCGCGACGTCGTTGGCGTGGGGCCTGTGGGAACCCGTCGGCGGGATGACCGCGGCGCTGAAAGCGGCCGACCTGGCGCGGCTGGCCCGGGGTGGCCTGGTCCCGCTGTCCGCCGAGCACGGCTTGGCGCTGTTCGACGCGGCGTTCGACGCGGACACGGCGGTCGTGGTGCCGGCGGGGGTGAACCGGGCCGCACTGCCGTCGACCCCGGTGCTGAGCGCGCTGGTCCGGCCGGAGGTCGCGCGCACCACCGCGGTCGACTCGTTGCCCGCGCTGGTGCGGTCGGCCGTCGCGCTGGTGCTCGGGCACCCGGACGGCGACGCGATCGAGCCGGACCGGTCGTTCCGCGACCTCGGGTTCGACTCGCTGACCGCCGTGGAACTGCGGAACAGGCTCGACGCGGCCACCGGGTTGCGGCTGCCCGCGACGCTCGTGTTCGACCACCCCACGCCCGCCGCGCTCCTCGCCCACCTGCGGTCCGAGCTGTCCGGGACCGCGGCCGAAACCCCCGACGAGCCGGTGCGGGCCTCGTCGGACGAGCCGATCGCGATCGTCGCGGCGAGCTGCCGGTTCCCCGGCGGGGTGCGGACGCCGGAGGACCTGTGGCGGCTGCTCGCGGACGGGGTGGACGCCATCGCGGAGTTCCCGGTCGAGCGCGGCTGGGACGTCGAGGCGCTCTACGACCCCGATCCCGACCGCCCGGGCCGCACCTCCACCCGGCACGGCGGTTTCGTGCGCGACGCGGACCACTTCGACCCGGCGTTCTTCGGCATGTCCCGGCGCGAGGCGCTGGCCACCGACCCCCAGCAACGGCTCCTGCTGGAAACCGCGTGGGAGGCGTTCGAACGCGCCGGGCTCGACCCGGCGTCGGTGCGCGGCAGTCGGACCGGCGTGTTCGCCGGGGTGATCCCGCAGGACTACGCGGCCCGGTTGACCCGGGTGCCGGCGGGCGTCGAGGGCTATCTGGCGACCGGCAGCACGCCGAGCGTCGCGTCCGGGCGCATCGCCTACACCTTCGGGCTCGAAGGACCGGCGATCACCGTGGACACCGCGTGCTCGTCGTCGTTGGTGGCCCTGCACCTCGCGGCACAGGCGTTGCGGCACGGCGAGTGCGCGCTCGCGCTCGCGGGCGGTTCGACGGTCATGTCCACTCCCGGCGTGTTCACCGAGTTCTCCCGGCAGCGCGGCGTGGCGCCGGACGGTCGGTGCAAGGCGTTCGCGGGCGCGGCCGACGGCACCGGCTGGGGCGAGGGCGTCGGGTTGCTGCTGCTGGAGAAGCTGTCCGACGCGCGCCGGCACGGCCACCCGGTGCTGGCCCTGGTGCGGGGCAGCGCGGTCAACCAGGACGGCGCGTCCAACGGCCTGTCCGCACCGAACGGCCCCGCCCAGCAGCGGGTGGTCCGGGCCGCGCTCGCGACCGCCGGACTGTCCACTTCGGACGTCGACGCGGTCGAGGCGCACGGCACCGGAACGAGGCTGGGCGACCCCATCGAGGCCCAGGCCCTCCTCGCCACCTACGGCCAGGACCGCGCCGAACCGCTCTACCTCGGGTCGATCAAGTCCAACCTCGGCCACACCCAGGCCGCCGCCGGCGTCGCCGGGGTGATCAAGATGGTGCTGGCGCTGACGAACGGCGTGCTGCCGCGCACCCTGCACGTGGACGAGCCGACCCCGCACGTCGATTGGACTTCCGGCTCCGTCGCGCTGCTCACCGAAGCCCGACCCTGGAAGCGCCACGGCCGGCCCCGACGCGCCGGGGTGTCGTCGTTCGGGATCAGCGGCACCAACGCCCACGTGATCCTCGAAGAGGCACCCGAGCCCGTGGCGGCGACACCGCGACCGACGATGGTGACCACCGACGCCGTTCCCGTGCTGCTGTCGGCGAGAACACCGGCGGCGCTGCGCGAGCAGGCCGGCCGACTCCTCGACCACACCGACGACCTCCGCTCCCTCGCCCACACCCTCGCCCGCCGCGCGCACTTCCCGCACCGCGCGGCGATCGTGGTGGACAACCGGGAGGACCTGGTCGACGCCTTGACCGCGGTGCGCGACGGCCGGCCCCACCCGTCGCTGATCGAGGGGGTCGCCGACCACACCGGCCGCACCGCGTTCGTGTTCCCCGGTCAGGGCTCGCAGTGGACCGGGATGGCCCGGGAACTCCTGACCACCTCGGCGTTGTTCCGCGAGCACGTCGAAGCCTGCGACGCCGAACTGGACTGGTCGTTGCCGGAAGCGTTGCGTGGCGAGCTCGACCGGGTCGACCGGGTGCAGCCCGCCCTGTTCGCCGTGATGACCGGACTCGCCAAGCTCTGGATCGCCGCCGGCGTCACACCCGACGCGGTGATCGGGCACTCCCAGGGCGAAATCGCCGCCGCCTACACCGCCGGAGCCTTGGACCTGGCCGACGCGATGACCGTGGTGTCCCGGCGGGCGCGGGCTCTCGGCGAACTCACCGGCGCCACCGGGATGCTCTCCCTTCCGCTCGGCGCCGACGAGGCCCGCGCGTTCATCGCCGGGCACGACGACGTGCACGTGGCGGCGGTGAACGGGCCGACCTCGACCGTGGTCGCGGGTGACGTCGACGCGTTGCGCCGGCTGCGCGAGACCACCGCGAACGCCCGGCTGATCCCGGTGGACTACGCCTCGCACACCCCGCACGTCGAACCACTGGCCGAACGGATTCCGGCGCTGCTCCACGGCATCACGCCCCGACCGAGCCGAATCCCGTTCCACTCCACCGTCACCGGCGGCCCGTTCGACACCACCGGCCTCGGCCCCCGCTACTGGTACGAGAACCTGCGCAACCCCGTGCTCTTCCACCCCACCGTCGCCGCATTGCTCCACAGTGGACATACGACGTTCGTGGAGGTCAGCCCGCACCCGGTGCTCACGACGGCGATCGGCGACCTGGCCACCGCGTTCGGCACGCTGCGCCGCGACCACGGCGGACCGAGCCGACTGCTGACCGCGTTCGCCACCGCCCACGTCCGCGGACTCACCCTCGACTGGTCCGCGATCATCCCGCGCGCCGACCACATTCCGCTGCCCACCTACCCGTTCCAGCGCGAGAGGTTCTGGCTGGAGGCGACCCCCGGCGCGGACGTGGCGGCGGCCGGGTTGACCGACCCCGACCACCCGGTGCTCGGCGCGGCGGTCGACCCGGCCGACCGGGACGAGCTGGTGCTCACCGGTCGGGTGTCGACGCGCACCCACCCGTGGCTCGCCGACCACGCCGCCCTCGGCGCGGTCCTGTTCCCCGGCACGGCGTTCCTGGAGCTCGCGCTGCACGCGGGCGACCGGGTCGGCACCCCGCACGTCGAGGAACTGACCCTGGAAACACCGTTGGTGCTGACGGAAACCCCGGTGCGGGTGCAGGTGGTGGTCGGCCCGGACGAGGGCGGACGGCGGTCGATCGCGGTGCACTCGGCGACCGACGGGCCGTGGACCCGGCACGCCACCGGCGTCCTGACCGCCCACGACGAGCCGGCCGAGGTGTTCGACTGGCCGGCGGACGCGGAACCGGTGCCACTGCGGGAACTCCACGACCGGTTCGCCGCGCTCGGCCTGGACTACGGGCCGGCGTTCCAGGGGGTGCGGGGCGTGTGGCGGCGGGGTGAGGAGCTGTTCGCCGAGGTGACCCTGCCCGAGGACCTCGACGCGACGGGGTTCGGCGTGCACCCGGCGTTGCTCGACGCGGCCCTGCACCCGTTGGCGCTGCTGGGTGACGAGCTGCGGCTGCCGTTCGGGTGGACCGGCGTCCGGCTGCGCGCCACCGGCGCGACCACCCTGCGCGTGCGGCTCGCCGGCGGAGGGATCACCGCCGTCGACCCGGCCGGAGCCGCCGTGCTCTCGGTGGCCTCGCTGGTGGTGCGGCCGGTGTCGGCGGGGCAGCTCGCCGTCGACGTGCACCGGCTCGAGTGGGTCGACGTGCCGGTGCCCGCGCGGGAACCCGTGCCGGTGCGGGTGTTCCGGCCCGAGCCGCCGGAGGGCGACGTGCCGGCCGCCGCGCACGCCGTGGCCGCGCACACCCTCGCGCACCTGCGGGAGTTCCTCGCCGAACCGACCGACGTGCCGCTGGCGGTGGTCGAGCCGCCGGGGTTGGCCGGGTCCACCGTGGTCGGCCTGGTGCGCAGCGCCCAGACCGAGCACCCCGGGCGGGTCGTGCTGGTCGACCACCCGGACGCGGTGCAGCCCGCGCTCGCTGCCGGCGAACCCCACGTGCGTCTTCACGAGGGCCGCCTGCGCGCGCCGAGGCTGGCCGTCGCGCCCCGGCCGGGCCACCGGCCGCTCGACCCGACCGGGACGGTGCTGATCACCGGCGCCTCGGGCACGGTGGCCGCCGCCGTGGCCCGGCACCTGGTGGAACGCCACGACGCGCCACGACTTCTGCTGGTCAGCCGAAGCGGAGCCGACCCGCACGGGCTGGCCGGGTTGCCCGCCGACGTCCGGATCGCGCCGTGCGACGTGGCCGACCGGGCGCAGGTCGACGCGGTGCTGCGGGGCGAGCGGCTGACCGCCGTGGTGCACGCGGCCGGGGTGCTGGACGACGCGACCGTGGCGAACCTGACCGGGGAGCGGTTGCACCGCGTGCTGCGGCCCAAGGTGGACGGCGCGTGGCACCTGCACGAGGCCACCCTCGACCACGACCTGACCCACTTCGTGCTGTTCTCCTCGGCCGCCGGCACGTTCGGCGGACCCGGTCAGGCGAACTACGCGGCGGCGAACACGTTCCTGGACGCGCTGGCCGAGCACCGCCACCGGCGGCACCTGCCCGCGACCTCGCTCGCGTGGGGCCTGTGGGCGCGGCGCAGTGGCTTGACCGGCGGGCTCGGCGCGGACGACCTGGCCCGGTTGGCGCGCGGCGGCCTCGGCGCGTGGTCGACCGAGCAGGGGTTGGCGCTGGTCGACGCGGCGCTGGGCAGCGCGGAACCGACGCTGGTCCCGGTGCGGCTGGACCGCGCGGCGCTCGCGAAGGTCGACCCGCTGCCCGCCGTGCTGCGGGGTCTGGTCCGCGCGCGCAAGCCGGTCGCCTCGGTGCCGCGGCCGGCCGGGTTGCCGCCCGCCGAGCAGGAGGCCGCGCTGCTGGAGCTGGTCCGGGCGCTGGCCGCGACCGTGCTCGCGCACCCCGACCCGGCGGCGATCGACGCGAGCCGGCCGTTCGCCGACCTCGGGTTCGACTCGCTGACCGCGGTGGAACTGCGCAACCGGCTCGGCACGGCGACGGGCGTGCGACTCGCGGCGACCGCCGTGTTCGACCACCCCACACCGGGCGCGCTCGCCGCCCACCTGCGGGAGCGGCTCGACCCGACCCCGATCGACGGCGCGCGACGGGCGTTGGCCCAGTTGGAACACGCGCTGGTCGACGCGTCGGACCACGACCAGGCCGCCGTCGCGACCCGGTTGCGCGTCCTGCTCCGGTCGCTGGACCGGGACGTGACGCCCGACGGTCTGGACACCGCGTCCGCCGACGACCTCATCGACTTCATCGACCACGAACTCGGGATCTCCTGAGCCGACGAGGAGCGCACGCCCATGGTCAGCGAGGACAAGCTCGTCGAGTACCTCAGGAAGGTCACCGCCGACCTCGCCCGCACCCGACGGCAGCTGCGGGACGCGGAGGACGCACGGCACGAGCCGATCGCGATCGTCGGCATGGCGTGCCGGTACCCGGGTGGCGTGCGGACGCCCGACGACCTGTGGCGGCTGGTGGCGGCCGGGGCGGACGCGATCTCGGAGTTCCCGACCGACCGGGGCTGGCCCGACGTGCACGACCCGAACCCCGACCGCTCCGGCACCACCTACGTGCGGCACGGCGGTTTCCTGCCCGACGCGGACCGGTTCGACCCGGCGTTCTTCGGCATGTCGCCGCGCGAGGCGCTGGCCACCGACCCCCAGCAGCGGCTGCTGCTGGAAACCTCCTGGGAGGCCGTCGAGAGCGCCGGCATCGACCCGCACTCGTTGCGCGGCAGCCGAACCGGGGTGTTCGCCGGTGTCATGTACGGGGACTACGGCACGCACCTGGGCGACCGGCTGGGCGGCGTGCTCGACCAGGTCGAGGGCTACCTGGGCTTCGGCTCGGCGGGCAGCGTCGCCTCCGGCCGCGTGTCCTACACGTTCGGGCTGGAGGGACCCGCGATCACCGTCGACACCGCGTGCTCGTCGTCGTTGGTCGCCCTGCACCTGGCGATCCGGTCGCTGCGGTCGGGCGAGTCCGCGCTGGCGCTGGCGGGCGGGGTCGCGGTGCTGACCGGACCGGGCGTGTTCATCGAGTTCTCCCGGCAGCGCGGGCTCGCGCCCGACGGCCGGTGCAAGTCGTTCGCCGGGGCGGCCGACGGAGCCGCCTGGAGCGAGGGCGCCGGGGTGCTGCTGCTGGAGAGGCTGTCCGACGCCCGGCGGCACGGCCACCCGGTGCTCGCGGTCGTGCGGGGCAGCGCGGTCAACCAGGACGGCGCGTCCAACGGCCTGTCCGCGCCGCACGGCCCGTCCCAGGAACGCGTGATCCGGGCCGCGCTGGCCGACTCCCGACTGTCCACCGCGGACGTCGACGCGGTCGAGGGCCACGGCACCGGGACGACGTTGGGCGACCCCGTCGAGGCCCAAGCCCTGATCGCCACCTACGGGCGGGAACGCGGACCGGTGTGGCTCGGCTCGCTCAAGTCCAACCTGGGCCACGCCCAGGCCGCGGCAGGTGTCGCGGGCGTGATCAAGGTCGTGCAGGCGCTGCGCCACGACCTGCTCCCCCGCACGATCCACGTGGACGAGCCGGCGCCGCACGTCGACTGGTCGGCGGGCTCCGTCACGCTGCTCACCGCGAACCGCCCGTGGCCGCCGGGCGACCGACCCCGCCGCGCGGGTGTGTCGTCGTTCGGGATCAGCGGCACCAACGCCCACGTGATCATCGAGGAGGCACCGGCCGCGCCACCACCCTCGACCGAACCCCTGCCCTGGCTGCTGTCCGCCCGCACCAGCGCCGCCCTGCGCGACCAGGCCCGCGCCCTGCTCGCCCACCTGACCGCCCACCCCGCCGCGCCGGACGAGGTCGCCGCGACCCTCGTCCACCGCGCCCGCTTCGACCACCGCGCCGCGATCACCGCCGACCACCTGCGCGCCCTCGAAGCCCTTGCCTCCGCCACCTCCCACCCGTCCCTGGTCACCGGTCTCGCCGAACCGGGCA
Source organism: Actinosynnema sp. NPDC020468 (assembly GCF_040642015.1). Taxonomy (NCBI): domain Bacteria; kingdom Bacillati; phylum Actinomycetota; class Actinomycetes; order Pseudonocardiales; family Pseudonocardiaceae; genus Actinosynnema; species Actinosynnema sp. NPDC020468. Next base: position 76,639 of record NZ_JBFAEO010000020.1, on the reverse strand, counting down.
GAACCGCGTTCCTGTTCACCGGCCAGGGCAGCCAGTACCCGGGCATGGGCCGCGAGCTGTACGAGGCCTTCCCCGTGTACGCCCAGGCCTACGACGACGTGGTGGCCCACCTGGAGGTCCCGATCGACGCCGACGCGCTCGACCGGACACTGCACGCCCAACCCGCGCTGTTCGCCCACGAGGTCGCGCTGTACCGCCTGGCCGTGCACCACGGCCTGACACCCGACTACCTGGCCGGGCACTCGATCGGCGAACTCACCGCCGCCCACCTCGCCGGAGTCCTCGACCTGGCCGACGCCACGACCCTCGTCTCCGCCCGCGCCCGACTCATGCACACCGCCCGCGCAGACGGAGCCATGATCGCCCTGCAAGCCCAGGAACACGAACTACCCGACGCGGTGGACATCGCCGCCGTCAACAGCCCCGACAACCTCGTCATCTCCGGCGACCACGACACCGTCCACCGCGTCGCCGAACGATTCCGCGAGCTGGGCCGCAGAACGACCGTGCTCCAGGTCGGCCACGCCTTCCACTCCCACCACATGGACGACGTCCTCGCCGAGTTCCGAGCCGTGGCCGCCACGCTCACCTATCGCGAGCCCCGGATCCCCGTCGTCTCGACCGTCACCGGCACGATCGCCGACCGGCTCACCTCACCCGACCACTGGGCCGAACACCTCCGCGCCACCGTCCGGTTCCACGACACGATCACCACCCTCACCGACGTCGGCGTCACGACGTTCCTCGAGATCGGACCCGACGGCACGCTGAGCGGGATCGTCGGTGGAACGCCCATGCAGCAACGAAAACGACCGCAGGTCGACGCCTATCTGGCCGCGCTCGCCGTCGCGCACACACGCGGCGCACACGTCACCGGCACCGCTCGGGCGCACCTGCCGCTGCCGACCTACCCGTTCCAGCGGCAGTCCTACTGGCTCACCGCGCCTCCGCCCGAGCCGCCGTCCGAACTGGCCGACCTGGACCTGGACGACCACGAGCAGGAGGCGCTGCGCGAGGTGCTGCCCCTGCTCGCCGAACGACGGCGGCGCCGCGACTGGTGGTACCGACCGACGTGGACGCGCGTCACCCCCACCCGGGTCGGCTCGCCGACCGGCACCTGGCTGCTCGTGGGCGACGGCACGACCGACGCCGCACGCGTCCTGGCCGACACGAGGAGGTGGACACCGGGCGACCCGGTGCACCGGGGAGCCGCCGGGATCATCACCACGACCGTTCTGCCGGACCGAGTCGACCTGCCGGTATGGCTGCTCACCACCACGGGTGTGGTGGCCGGCGGCACGGTGCCCGACCACGACCAGGCCCGGCGGTGGGACGAGGGCGGTGCGCGCGGGTACCGGCTGGTGGACCTGCCCGCCGACACCGACGACGCGACCCGCGCCGTGCTCGCCGAGGTGCTGGCCGGCCGGTACGAGGACGACCGGGTGGCGATCCGCGGCACCGGCGTGTTCGCACGCCGGCTCGACCGCGTCCCCGAGCCCGAGCCGGTGTGGCGGCCGGCCGGGCGGGTGCTGCTGACCGACGCGGACTCGGTGTGGGGCAAGGAGATCGCGACCTGGTTGACGCGGCGGGGCGCGGAGGTGGTGCCGGCGGCGGACCGCGCGGGAGTGCCTCCGGACGTCGACGCCGTGGTGCACCTCGCCGACGACCCCGAGGTGCTGCGGCGGCTGGCCGAGGAGGCGGGCGACCTGGCGGCGTTCCAGGTGTGCGCGCCGCTGGACGCGGTGTTCGGGGCGCACGCGGTGTTCGACGCGGTCGTGGCCGGCCGGCGGGCGCGCGGGCTGCGGGCCTCGGTGATCGCGTGGGGTCCGCGGGACGGCGAGCGCGCGGTGCCCCGGCGGTCGGCGTTGGCCGCGTTGCGGCACGAGGGTCCGCTGGTGCTGGCCGACGTGGACTGGGAGCGGCACGTGGTGCGGCACGGGCGTTCCACGCTGGTCGGCCGGATCCCGGAGGCGGCCCGGGTGCTCGCGCCTACCGCCGGCGACACCGGGCACACCTGGTTGCGCGAGCGGCTGGCCGGCGTCGACCCGGCCGAGCGGCACGCGGTGCTGGTCGACGTGCTCCGCGGTCAGGCGGCGGCCGTGCTGGGGCACGTCTCGGCGGACGCCGTCGAGCCGGGCGCGAACCTCCTCGACCTGGGCTTCTCCTCGTTCGCCGCGCTCGACCTGAGCAACCGGCTCAAGGCCGCGTTCGGGCTGGACCTGCCGCCGGTGGCGCTGTTCGACCACCCCACGCCGGACGCGCTGGCCGCCCACCTGGGCACGATCCTGGCCGCGGGCTGACCCCGTGCGCCGACCGACCGACGAGAGGACATCGCATGGGTCACGTGGTCGTGGTGGGCGCGGGTGTCACCGGCCTCGCGCTCGCCGTCGAGCTGGGACTGTCCGGAGTGGACGCCACGGTGGTCGACCGGGGTGACCGGGCCGGTCGCGCGCCGGGCCTCGCGATCAACGCGGGCGCCGTCGAGCTGCTCGACCAGCGCGGTCTGCTGGACGAGGTGCGCGCGGGCGCGGTGGAACTGCCGAGCGCGCACTTCGCGTTGCTGCCGCTGGACCTCGACGCGGTGCCCGGCCCGCGCGAGAACACCCTGCTGGTCGGGCAAACCCGGCTGGAGGAGGTGCTGGCCCGGCACGCGGTCGCACGGGGAGCCCGGCTGCGGCGGGGCGCCGACGTGGTCGGGGTGATCCAGGACGCCGAGGGCGCGCGGGTGCGGTTCGCCGACGGCACGCAACTGGCCGCGGACTACGTGGTGGGCGCGGACGGCCGGTCGAGCACCGTGCGGTCCGCGGCGGGCATCGACTTCCCGGGCGTGGACGCGCCGTTCCACGGTCTCGTCGGCGACGTCGAGGTGGACCCGACCCGGCTGACCCCGGACCTGATCGGCGTCCGGTACACCGAGTCGGGCGGCCACTACACGGCCGCGCCGCTCGCGCCCGGCCTGCTGCGGCTGGTGACCGCCGAGTTCGGCCGGCCCGCGCCCACCGGCGAGGTGACCACCGCCGAACTGGTGGCCGCCGCGCGTCGGCTGGTGCGGGCCGAACTGCCGGTGACCGGGGTGCGGTGGGCGGAGCGCTACGCCCACTCGACCCGCAACGCGGCGGAGTACCGGCGGGGTCGGGTCTTCCTGGCGGGCGACGCGGCGCACGTGTTCTTCCCGCTCAACGGTCAGGGCATCGAAACCGGACTGCACGACGCGGTGAACCTGGGCTGGAAGCTGGCCGCCGTGCTCGCCGGCCGCGAGGACGCGCTGCTCGACACCTACCACGCGGAACGGCACCCGGTCGGCGCGTGGGCCGGCACGACCGCGCTGGCACAGGTCCAGCTGTCCCGGCCGGCGGCCGAGGTGGCGGCGGTGCGCGAGGTGCTCGGCAGGCTGATCGCGCTGCGCGGGGTGAGCCGGTTCCTCCTCGACGCGGTGACCGGCCGCGGTGTCCGCTACCCGGTCGGCGGTCCCGGACACCCGAGCCTGGGCGCCCGGCTGCCGACCGCGGCGGTGACCACCTCCCGGGGTGCCACGACCGTCACCGCGCTGCTGCGGTCCGGGCGCGGGGTGCTGCTCGACCTCTCGGCCGGCGCGCTCGACCTCACCGCGGCCGGCTGGGAGGACCGGGTGGACGTGGTGACCGCCGAGCCCTCGCCGGACCTGCCCGGCACGGCGTTCCTGCTGCGGCCGGACGGTCACGTGGCGTGGGCGACCGACGGCGGGACCGAGGGCGCGCGCGAGGCGTTGACGAGGTGGTTCGGCGCGCCGACCGGGTGAGCGGGATCAGGACCTCGAGCGGCGCAGACCGTCGCAGACCACGGCCACCATGCGGCCCACCACGGCGGTGTCCTTGGCCGAGCGCTCCGCGGCCAGGCAGGTGCCCACCAGGAGGCCGCGCAGTTCCGCCGCGCCCACGTCGTCGCGGACCACGCCCGCCTCCTGCGCGCGCACCAGCAGCACGGCCAACGCGCGGTGCAGGTCGCCGGTCGCGGTCGCGATGGCCGCCTCGACGTCGATGTTCACCCCGGTCAGGGCGTCGGTCAGGGCGCGGTTGGTGGCGCCGTCCTCCACCATCCGGGTGCAGAACGCGAAGAACGTGCCGCCCGGGTCGTCGGAGTCGACCAGCGACCTGGCCTCCGCGACCAGCTTCTCCACGTCGCTGAGCAGGATCGCCTCGAACAGCGACTCCTTGGTGGGGAAGTGCCGGTAGACGGTGCCCGCGCCGACGCCCGCCCGGCGGGCGATCTCGTCGATGGGCACGGCGAGGCCCTCGGTCGCGAAGGTGTCCCGGGCGACCTCCAGGAGGCGGGCGCGGTTGCGCCGGGCGTCCACCCGCAGCGGCCTGGTCCGTTCCGCCGGGTCGGGGGAACCGGTCGTCGTCACCCGCACACCTCCTCGCGGACGCACTCACCGAACCCGGCGATCCTACACGCACGGCACCACTTCGATCACCGTGCGTAGCGGGCGGTCAGGTGCGGAGCACGAGGATGTCCTGGAGCCGGTCCTCCAGCGCCCGGCTCGGCTCGAGGCCCAGTTCCTCGCGGAGCGTGGTGCGCACGGAGTGGTAGACCCGCAAGGCCTCGGCACGCCGGCCCGACCGGTCGAGCGCGGTCATCAACTGCTCGTAGAAGGTCTCGTTCAGCGGGTGCTCGTCCACCATCTGGTAGAGCAGCGGCGTCAACTCCTGGTGGCGGCCGATCGCGAGGCTCGACCCCGCCATCACCTCGACGCACTCGAGCCGCAACTCCTCCAGCCACGCGGCGAACCCGCGCATGATCGGGCCGTCGCACAGGTCCGGCGACAGGCTGCCGCGCCAGAGGCCGAGTGCCCGCTGCAACGCGCAGACGGCGTCCTCGTGGCGTTGCGCGCGGGCGTGCGCGCGGCCTTGATCGACCAACCGGAGGAAATCGCCCAGGTCCGTTTCGTCGGCACCCACATCGAGGAAGTAACCGGGCGAACGGGTGACGATCGCGCTGTTCCCGGAAGTGGCCCGGCCGAGAAACTTTCGCAACTGCGAGATGTAGACGTGCAACGCCGCGGTGGCCCGTCGCGGCGGTTTCTCCGGCCACAGTTCCGCGATCAACTGCTCTATCGAGACCACTCTGCTGGATCTGATCAGCAGCACGGCCAGGAGTGTTTCCATCTTCCGCGCGCCGAGCGTGTAGACGCCCTTGTCGTCCACCACGCGGAGTAACCCCAGGATCTCGTACCTCAACTATCGGCCCCCCATAGCCAGTGAAGTAACCGCAGGACCCCCGTCGGCGGCATTGAACAAGAGAATCGCGCCGAGGACGGCAGGGGCGCGTGATGCACGCGGATCCGGCGACGCTGCCGAGGTGGAACTGTTCTACCGAAGCGAACCGGGACCGTCAACCCGGTTCGACCCCGTTTCCGACCACCGGTCGCAAATTCGACTGACAGTCGACTCCCCGTGGCGAAAGTTACTAGCAGGCCCACCGACGGTCAACCACGGGACTAGAATCAAGATCGATGTCGACCGACCGTCCACCTGGTGGGCGCACGTCCACCGGGAGGCCCGTTTGCCCGCAGAGGACAGCGGCTCGATCCTGGCCGCCAGGCTGGACACGTTGTTCCGCACCAGCAGGCCGGGCGACCGGCGCTGGACCAACGACGAGGTCGCCGAGGAGATCAAGCGGGACAATCCCGGTCTCCGGGTCAGCGGCACGTACCTCTCCGCGTTGCGCACCGGAAAACGGGTTCGCCCGTCGCCGGAACTCCAGGTCGCGCTGGCCCGATTTTTCGGGGTGTCCCCCGCGTACTTCATCGACCCTGATTACGCCGATCGAGTGGACAGCCAACTCGCCGTACTCGACGAGTTCCGACAAGCCGGTGTCCGGGCCGTCGCCTTGCGTAGTATCGGATTGCCGCCGGAGAGCCTGGAGATGATCACGGCGGTGCTCGACCAGATCCGCGAGCAGCGGGGGCTGCCTCCGGTCCGGGAGTGACGCGATTTCGGGGGGAGAGACGTCGTGGGACCTGTTTCCTGGCTCGAAGCCGTTCGACGCGGAATCCGATCCCGGCGGTTCGCGCGGGCCTGCGAGGCCCGACTGTCCGGACTGCCCGTGCCGCCCGCGCACGACGTCGTCTCGCTGTGCCACGAGGTGGGCCGGCAGCGCGGCCGGCCGATCCACCTGGTGGCGCTCGCACTCGGCGCGGACCACCCGTGCGGGATGTGGGTCGCGACCGACTTCGCCGATTTCATCGTGCACGAGTCGGACACCAGCAAACCGCACCGCGACCACATCATCGCGCACGAACTCGCGCACATCCTGTGCGAGCACACGGGCACACCGCAGGCGTTGTTCCCCGACCTCGATCCCGCCCTCGTCGGCGCCGCGCTGCACCGCGCCGGCTACTCGCACGACGACGAGCGCGAGGCCGAGGTGGTGGCCGGGCTGATCCTGCGCCTGCTGAGCGACGTGGCGCTCCGGGCCAGGCGCGCGGAGCCCACCGCCGTCGTCGCCCGCATCAGCAACTCGCTCGCCTAGCGGTGGTCGGGTAGTGGTGGTCGAGAGCGCCACGTTCGCGTGCTGCGCCCTGGTGGCGTGGCTCGCGTTCGGGGTCAAGGTCTTCGAGCTGCGCGGCAAGCGGGCCGACCCGGCGCTGTGCGCGCTCGTGCCGGCGCTGGGGTTGTGCGGGTTCGCGTTCGCCGCCGCGGCGCTGGCCGCCGACGGGCGGGTCGACCGGTGGCTCGGGGCGGGCGTCGTCGCGCTGGTGTCGCACCTGCTCATGCTGTGCTGGGTGCTGGGGTTGCTGGCCGTGCTGGCGCACTGGACGCTGCCCGGCGCGGCGGCGCGGAGCACGTGCCGGGTGCTCGCGGTGGTGGGGCTGACCGTGGTGGGCACGCAGACGGCGCTGTTCGCGGCGGGCGGCTTCCGGTCCCGGTTCTACCTGGTGGACGGGCCGTCCAGGGTGGTGGACCTGGTGTACCTCGCGCCGTGCCTGACGGTGGTCGAGCTGGCGTGGCTGGTGGCGGTGGTGCAGTGCGGGCGCTACGCGCGGGCGGCGCGCGGGCGGCACCTGGTGGTGGGGTTGCGGATCGCCGCGATCGGCGCGGGGGTGCTGCTGCCGCACGGGCCGGTGCGCGCGGGCGTGCTGCTGGCCGCGGACCGGGCCCGGTCGGCGTGGGAGGTCGGGCTCGCCCTGTGGCAGGGCGTCGGGATGTCGTTGCTGCTGCTGGGCATCACCGTGCCGGCGCTGTGCGTGCGGGTGACCGCGTCCCGGGGTTGGCTGCGCGACGTCCGCGACTACCGCGCCCTGTTCCCGCTGTGGCGCGACATCTGCACGGCGCTGCCGTCGATCGCGCTGCACCCGCCGGTCGCGCCGGCCGTGGAACGCCTGGTGCTGCGCGACCTGCGGCACCGGCTGTACCGCCGGGTGATCGAGATCCGCGACGGCTGGCTGGTGCTGCGCTCGCACGTCGACCCGCACACCGCCCACGAGGTCGCCGCCTCGCTGAGCACCACCGGCCTGACCGGCCCGGACCTCCAGGCCGCGGTGGAGGCCGCCCACTTCCACTCGGCCCTGGTGGCCTACACCGACCACCGCCCACCCGCCGCGCCCGAACCCGTCCGCCTGCGCACGGGTGAGGACCTGGACGGCGAGATCACCTGGCTGGTCCGCGTGGCCCGCGCCTACACCGACCGCGTCGGCACGACCTCCCGGTAAACCCGAGGCAGGTCAAGGACCTCCGGCACGACCGCGCGGATCCACCACCCAACCGAACACCGCACCACGCCCGCACCGCAGCACGACCGCATGGGGCCGCAGGCCCGGCCCGACACCGCACCGCGCCCACACCGCGGCGCGACCGCGCGGATCCACTACCCCGACCCCACGCCGCACCACGCCTCCACCGCGGCCTGACCGCGAGGGTCCACCGGCCCCGGCCCGACACCGCGCCACGGCCGCACCGCGGCGCGTCCGCGTGGGCGAGTGGCGGCTTTAGAACGGCTTCGTCGGCGGGTTCTACCGTCGCCCCCATGTCCGCTGAACCGGCCGCCGGGCGGTGGCGGGTGGTCGTGCTCGGGTTGGTCGTGGTGCTGCTCGACGGGTTCGACACCACCGCTCTCGGCGTGAGCCTGCCCGCCCTGGCGCACGACTGGGACCTGCCCGGGTCTGCCTTCACCGGCGCGCTCGTCGCGGGCAACCTCGGCATCCTGGGCGCCTACCTCGCCGCCGGCCGCGTCGCCGCGCGGTTCGGGCGGCGCGCGGTGGTGGTTGGCGGCACGGCGGTGTTCGCGCTCGGGTCCGCGGCCACCGCGCTCGTCTCCGACGTGGGCGCGCTGTCCGTCGTCCGGCTGGTCACCGGGCTCGGGCTGGGTGTGGTGGTGCCGGCGGCGATCTCGCTCGCCGCCGACAGCGCGCCCGCCCGGCGGCGCGAGACCGCGGGGGTCGTGGTGAGCCTCGGGTTGTCCGCCGGGCCGACGGTCGCGGGCCTCGCCGCCGGACCGCTGATCGCCGAGTACGACTGGCCCGCGCTGTTCCGGCTGGGCGCGGTGGTGCCCTTGGTGCTGCTTCCCGTGCTGTGGTGGGGTTTGCCGGTCGCCCCGGTCGCCCGTCGGGTCGACGCGGGCGTCCGGCGGCTGGTCGAACCGGGGCGCCCGACCGCCGTGCTGTGGGTGACGGCGGCACTGGTGTTCGCGACCCAGGGCGTGCTCGCGTCGTGGACACCGACCCTGCTCGCCGACGGCTACGGGTTCGACGCGGCGGAGGCGCCCCTGGGGGTGGCGGCGCTCGGGTTCGGCGGCCTGCTGGGCGGCGCGGTGTTCGCGGTGCTGACCACGCGGGCGCGGGTGGTCGACGTGGCCGTCGGCGCGGCGGCCGCGGCGTGCCTGCTGATCGCGACGGTGTCGTGGGCGGTGCTGGGCGCGTCGGCGGTGCTCGTGCTGCTGGGCGCGGTGGGGTTCGTGCTCATCGCGGTGGTCGGCACGCCACCGACCGCGGCGCTGTCGCTGTACCCGCCGGACGCGCGCACGGCGGCGGTCGGGTGGACCATCGCGTGCGGCCGCGTGGGCGCGGTCCTCGGTCCGCCGGCGGCGGGTTCGGCACTGGCGCTCGGCGGCACCGCGCGTCAGGTCGTGCTGCTGACCGCGCTGCCGCCGTTGGTCGCCGTGGTGCTGTTCGCCGTGCTGCGTCGACGGATCGCCCGCCCGGAGGCCGCCGCGTCGTGAGCCGTGCCGCCGGCCTTTCCCGCGGACCCGGCCACCGACCGGCGGAACCGCCCTCAGCGCAGCGGCGTGCCGAGCAGCGCGGGCAGGTCGGCGATCGAGTCGATCTCGGCGTGCGCCCGGCCGGTCAGGCCCTCCTCGCGCTGGGCGGCGAACTTGCCCGTGCGCACCTGCACCGTGGCCGCGCCCGCGGCCAGGCCGCCCGCCACGTCTGTGGTGGCGTCGTCGCCCACCACGACGCAGTCGGACACGGCCAGGCCGAGCGATCGGGCCGCCAGCGCGAAGAAGTCCGTGGACGGCTTGCCCAACACCTTCGCCGACACCCCCGCCGCGTACTCCAGGCCCGCGACGACCGCGCCCGTGTCGACGTGGTCGCCGTCGTCGCGCCGGAAGTACCGGCCACGCTGGAGCGCCACGAGTTCCGCCCCCGCGCGCAGCGCCCGGAACGCCGCGTCCAGCGCCGGGTAGTCCAGCGTGTCCCGGCAGTCGCCGACCAGCACGTGCGTCACCGGACCGCGCGCGGGCAGGTGCGCGAACTCCTCGCGCAACGCCGTCGACACCAGGGTGTGCACCGACGCGCCCTCGAGCCCGGCGAAGAGTTGGCGCGCCGCCGACACCGGGGTGAACAGCTCGGCCACCCGCACCTCGAGCCCGTAGCCCGCCACCTCCTCGGCGACCGCCGCGGGCGACCGGGAGTCGATGTTGGTCAGGAAGCGCAGCCCGCAGCCCAACTCCCGCAGCGCCCGCACGGCGTCGGTGGCGCCGGGCAGCGGGGCTCCCTTCGCGAACAGGGTGCCTTCCAGGTCCAGCAGCACAGCGGGCATCGGTCGGCTCCTCCGGTGGTCAGGTCAGCGCGCGGAAGTGCGTGGTCAGCACGGTTCCCCGGTAGAGGTGGAACGCGAGCCCCACGGGCGCGTCGAAGCTCGTCTCCTGCCCCTCGTGCTCCCACGGCAGCAGGATCGTCGACGCCACCCCCGGCGCGACCCGCACCGGGACGGACGCGAACGTCGACGCGGCCGCCGTGTGCGCGTGCCCGCACAATATCCCGGCCACCCTCGGGTGCCGCCGCACGACCTCCGCGAGGCCCTCCGGCTCGCGCAGCCGCAGGCGGTCCAGTTCCGGGATGCCCAGGGGTGTCGGGGGGTGGTGCAGCGCGATGAACGCGGGCCCCGCCCCGTCCGCGAGCCGGTCGTCCAGCCATGCCAGTGTTTCCGGCGCCAACGCACCGCCGGCCTCGCCGGGCACGACCGAGTCGCACAGCAGCACCGACGCCCCGGCCACCTCGTGCGCCTGGTTCGCGGGACCCGACCCGTCCAGCCCGAGCAGCGCGGAGCGGAAGGCGCCGCGCTCGTCGTGGTTGCCGGGGCAGAACAACACGGGCACGTCCAGCGGCGCCAACACCCGCGACAGCGTCGCGTACTCCTCCGGCCTGCCCCGCTCGGTCAGGTCGCCGGTGACCAGCACCGCGTCGACCCGCCCGGGTGAGCCCACCAGGTGCGCGACCACGCGCGCGGCGCGCTCCTCGGTGCGCGCGCCGCCGTCGACGTGCAGGTCGCTGAGATGTGCGAAGGTGATCACAGCCACTCCATCAGGCGATCTCGTAGAAGCTGTCGCCGTCCAGCCACCGCGTCGTGGCGTAGTCGCGCCAGAGCAGGGCCGACGAGGGGTTCAGCAGGTGGACGAGCATCGGGTAGGTGAAGTCGCTCCTGGTGACCGAGACGGTGCCGCCGGGCTTCACCTTCACCAGCGCCGCGTGGAAGCTCTCCAGAGCCTCGACCTGCGCGAGCTTCGGGTACGACACCAGCGTCCCGGCCCTCGGCGACACCATGTTCACGCAGATCGCGTGCCGCAGGATCACGTAGTCCGCCACGCGGCGCGCCGTGAACCTCTCCGGGTCGGTGTAGGCGTCGACCGTCCACTCCAGCTGGCTCTCGCCGATCGCCTCGCCGACCAGCACGGGCAGGTCGGCACCGCAGATCCTCGACGCCGTCTCGATCAGCCGCGGACCGGCGGGAGTCAGCTTCAACTCGGTGTGCGCGGGCCCGTTGCGCACACCGAGCGCGTCCAGCACGGACGTCGCGTAGTCCACGAGGAGGTCCTGCTCCGGGCCGCGCCGCTCCAACAGGTGCGAGCCGCCGAGCAGGTCCCGCACGCCGTTGACGTTGAGGTGCCGGGTCGAGTGGATGTCGGTGACGTGGTGCACGCCGTCCAGGCTCACCGTGTTGACGTAGTACTCGACGCCCTCCAGGTACTCCTGCGCGAGCACCGCGTCGTTGCGCAGGTCCAGCGCGCTGTCGGTGTCGACCAGCGCGTCGAACGCGGCCAGCACGGCGGCCTCGTCGTCGCAGAAGTGGATTCCGTCGTTGCCCGCGCTCTTGACCGGCTTCACGACGACCCGACGCGCGCCCGACTCCGCGAACCAGGCGCGCAGGTCCTCGCGGTCCCGGGTGAGGATCTGCGCCGCCACCGGCACTCCCGCCGCGCGCACCGTCTCGGCCATCAGGAACTTGTCGCGGCGGGCCTCGGTCAGCTCCGTGCCGTTGGTGCGCAGGTCGAGCGCCTCGCTGAGCCGGTCGGCCAACTCCACGCCGCTCTCGATGCCGGCGATGACCGCGACCGGGTCGAACTCCTTGAGGGCGGCGGCGGTGAGGGCCGGATCGCCGGTGTGCACGACCTCGTCGCCGAAGTCCGACGCGACGAACGTCGGCGCGTACACGGCGGGGATGCTCGGCGCCGTGCGCACGTGCACGCACCTGAACCCCTTGGCGCGGAAGAGCGGCGCGAAGTATCGGGCCGTGGAGTACGCGTCGACGATCGCGACGACCCGGTCGGTGCTCATGTCGTGATTCCTCTTTCCGCGTGCGGTGACTGCTCGACGGGCGCGTCCGTGCCGTCGAACGGGGAGAACTTGCGCGCGACCGCCACTTCCAGCCAGGACCCCGCGACGAGCGAGGTGATCACCGCCGTCAGCACGAGCGTGGTGAAGAACCGGCCGTTGACGATGCCCGCGTCGTGGGCGACGCCCGCGAGGACGATGCCGGGGCCGCCGCGCGCGTTCAGCGCGACCGCCAGGTTCAGCGACGGCAGCGGCGGTGTGCCGGACAGCCTGCCGCCCAGGTACACGCTGCCGGCTTTCGCCAGGCAGGCGAACAGGATGAACGCCGAGGTGAACAGCACGTCCAGGTCGTGCAGCAGGTCGAGCCTGAGGCCGATGGCCGCGAAGTAGACGGGCGTGAAGAACGCCATCGAGAACCCCTGGACCACCTCGACGCGCCCGGTCTCGCCGTCGGCCGCGCCCCGACCGGCGACGAGTCCCACGACGAACGCCCCGAACAGCGGGACGACGCCGAGGAACACGCACAGGGCCGACACCGCGAGCACCAGCACGATGCTGCGCGCCGGCACCGCGGACCGCCCGCCCGGACCGGTGGACCGGGAGGGCAGCCTGCGGGCGAGGAGCCCGGCCACGCCGAGGAAGACCACGGGCACGAGGGCGTGGTAGACGAGCGTCGCCGCGGGAGAGGTGATGCCGAGCAACGAGATCAGGCCGAACCCGCCGGTCTTCTCCTTGTGCACGAGCCCGAGCGACATCGCGATCACCACGTTGAGGACGACGTCCTCCAGGACGGCGACGGCGAGCACGATCCGCGCGAACGACGTGCGCAGGATGCCGAGGTCGAGCATGATCCGCGAGATCACCGGGATGCTGGCGATGGAGATGGCGACCGCGATCACCAGGACGAGCGACAGGCGCCCGTTCGCCGGACCGATCATCAGCGCCGGGTCGACGGCGACCGCGAACCCGAGACCCAGCGCGAACGGGATCACCATGCCGACCGCCGCGACCGCGGTCACGACCTTGGCGTTGCCCCACACCATCACCGACCGCATCTGCGTGCCGGTGAGGAACATCAGCAGCAGCAGGCCGAGCTGGTAGACCAGCGCCAGTCCGGACGACACCGGCCCGGACCTGGGGAACAGCCACTCGCTCGCGGCGGGCGCGACCTGGCCGAGCACGGTCGGCCCGAGCAGCAGACCGCCGAGGATCTCGCCGATCACGACGGGTTGCCGGAACCGGCCGAACACCCTGCCCACCAGGTGCGCGGCGACCAGGAGCAGGACGAGCGCCGCGAGCAGCCGGAACAGGTCGGTGTCGGTCATCGGGCGGTCACCGCCCGTTCCGCGTCGAGGCTCAGCCTCGACGGCACCGCCGACCGCGAGCCGGTGTACCTGCCCGCGTAGCCGATCGTGTCGCCCTGCATGGCCCAGAACGCGAGCTTGCCGATGATCATGCCGGGGTAGACCCGCACCGGCGCCGCGACCGCGATCTCCAGCGTCCACGGGAAGAGCGCGCCGCTGTGGCCCAGCGGCGCGGAGAACTGGATCCACACCCCGAGCGTCGAGACGGACCGGCACGCGTACAGCGTGGCCGCGTAGTGCGCGCTGCCCATCGTCTCCATCGTGCCGCCGAGGTAGAAGCGGCCGGGCAGCAGGACCATCCCGTCGTCGTCCATCATGGTCGTGGTCGACGCGATCGGGGTCCGCGAGTCGATCACGTCGTCGTCGTAGGAGATGATCTCGCGGGAGAGCCGGAACCCGTAGCTGTTGGGCTCCAGGCGCTCCGGGTCGTAGTCGTCGATGTGGATGCGGTTCGCGAGTACCTCGCGGTGGATGTCCTTGCCGGTGAGGATCACAGCCACCCCCGCACGAACTCGCGGACGGCGTCGCGGTGCTCGGCGAGCGAAGCGCTGTTGTCCACCACGGCGTCCGGGTGGATCAGGTCGAGGGCCTCGGTCGAGCGGTCGGCGCGGGACGCGTCACCGCGCAGCGCCAGCCGCTTCTCCCGCACCTCCGCCGCCGCGGTCACCCGCAGCACCCGGAAACCGTTGTCGCGCAACGCCACCGCGTCCACGTACGGGTCCCGCAGGTCGTCGTTGAGCACCACGTCGGCGGTCGTCCGCGCCAGCCTGGCGAGGAAGTCGTCGGCCAGCGACCGGGGGTTGACGCGGCGCAGCGCGTCGGCCAGCGCCTCCATCAGCACCTGGTCCTGCACGCCGGCGGCGAGCGCCACGCCCGACACCCGGTACACGCTCGCCTGGAGGTCGTAGAGCGGTTTAGCGAGCTTGACCGTGGCACAGGTCAAGCCCAGTTCGGCGACGAACTCCCCGATCAGGGCCGCCGTCGTGGACTTGCCGCAGCCCGCCAACCCGATGATGGACAAGCGCATGCCAAGCCTCCTAACGGGTCGACGGTTCGGCGAGCACGGCGTCCAAGTCGACGTCCAGGGTGCCGCGCAGCCGGATCATGGGCAGGTCGTCCAGGTGCCCGCGCAGCCGCGCCAGCGAGGCGTAGAACGCCGTGTAGTCCGGAACGAGGTGGGACTGCCAGGTGAAGAACGTGGTGTCGACCTGGCGGTCCACGATCTTGTTGAGCTGCGCCCACCGCTCGTTGTCGTCGGTGACGCGCCACACGCGCAACGGCTCGCCCGGCCGGACCTCCGGCAGCAGCAGCGCCGCCAGCGGTCTCGGCGTGGCCGAGAACTCCGTGCCCAGCCACGATTCGAAGAGGTCCGGGTCCATCAGCAGCTTCTCGCCCGGAGCCCGCTCGGCCACACCCGCGTCCACCGACTCCCGCACCAGCTCCGTCAGCCTCGGGTCGGCCAGGATCGTGCCGACGCCGACGTACGGGTAGTCGCGCCACGGGTGCGCCAGCACCACCCCGTCCACGACCTCCACGAACAGCTTGTCGCCGGTGAAGTACGTCCACCGAGGACCGCGCAGCGCCGACAACAGGGTCGTGGTCTTGCCCGCGCCCTTCGGGCCCGCGATCACCACGGCCCGCTCGTCGTCGCGCACCCCGGAGGCGTGCAGCACGACCGTGCCGCGCTGCTCCTCGTTGCGGATCACCAGGTCCCGCACGAAGTCCAGCACCTGCACCGTCGAGCCCGCGGTGACGGCGAGCTCGAAGCCGTTGTCCTTCACCGCGTCGCGCGGCGCGTCGAGCAGCGTCGTCCGGTTGACGTACCGCCTTCGCCCGCCCTCCTCGACCACGTGCGCGTCGAAGTTGAACTCGGCGGCGTTGCTGCGCCGGATCACCGACTGCCCGGTGGCCCACACCGCCGGATCGACGTCGTGGTCCGGGTCGTAGGCGCGCACCGCGATCCGGAACGTCGGCACGCCCGTCGCCTCGTCCGACATCACGTGCCGGAAGAACCGGCGGACGGGCGCGAACGCGGGCTCGGCGTCGGACTCCACGTCGAACCGCACGGTGGTGCCGAGGAAGTTCAGGTACTCGGTCACGCGTCGCCCTCCCGGCTCGCCGCGGCCACGGCGCGCACCAACGCGTCCGCGTGCGCCTGGAACGACTGCGCCCAGATCGGGTCGAGCAGCGGCGCGAGCCCGTCCACGCCCAGGTGGAACTCGACGTCCAGGCCCAGCACGCCGTCGGCGACGCTCCACGTGCCGCCCAGTTCGGCCAGGTCGCCGCTCACCTGGTCGAACCTCATCCGCCCGCCCGCGACGGGGTGGTTGCGCTGCACCCAGTCGACCCGGCTGCCGTTGAGCAGCACGCTCCACCGCTCGTCGCCCTCCGGTGTCGCCGACACCGCCAGCACGTGCCCGGCGTGCTCGGCGACCGACCGCACCGCCGCCCACACCCGTTGTTCCGGCACCCCGTCGAGCGGCGTCCGCGCCACGACGGTGTTCCGCACCAGTGCACCCATTCCCGTCCCCCCTCAGGCGTCTTTCATGAACTGCGTCAGCAGGCCCACGTCCAGCCCCGCCGACCGGGCCAGTTCCGCCCACTGCCGCAGGGTCACCAGCATGTCCCGCTGCCCCTGCGCCACCAGCCGGTCCGGCAGCTCGCCGGGGAAGCCGGCCAGCAGCCGCTCCCACAGCGTGAAGATGTCGTCCACCCGGCAGCTGCCGCCGCCGAACTCCTCGGCCAGGCCGAAGATGTCGGCCAACTCCTCGCCGGTGGCGTCGGCCAACCCGCTCAACCCGTGCTCGAGGCCCAGGGCGAGGCAGTGCGCGTCGGCGGCGGGTACCCGGCCCGCGAGCCGGTTGTCGATGTCCACGACCTGTTCCAGCATCCGCAGCTTCGCGGCCTGCTGCATCTGCGGCTGCGCCACGCCTCCCTCCAGGTCCTCCACGTAGGCGCGGCACTCGGCCAACATCAACCACGCCACCTGGAGCCACGTCCGCACCGCGTCCGGGGTCGCCGTGCCGTGGCCGGCGCGGACGCCGGGGTACACGGGCACCCTGCTCGCGATCGTCGTCCCGGTCATGCCGCACTCCGATCCCGGTACTCGACGGTGGTCGTGGCGACGCCCGCGCGCACCGCGCGCAACGCCGAGGTGGCGGAGTTCGGGTCGACGCCGGGCAGCGCGGCCAACGCGACCGGGGCCTCGTCCACCCGCGAGGTCACCAGCACGCCCGCGTCGCCGTCCGCCAACAACTCCGCGCCGGGCAGGAAACCCCGGTAGGACGCGGACGCGCCGAGCGCGGTCCGCACGGTCACGTCCTGCGTCACGCCGGTCGCCGCGGCCACCGCCGCCACGAGGGCCGTGTAGTCCTCCGCCAACCGGACCGACGACCCGGCCGTCAGCGCCGCCGACAGCGACACCCGCAACCGTTCCACGGCCTCGCCCGCGGCGCGGTAGGCGTCGTCGTGCCACGCGCCCGACCGCACGAGCCTGGCCCAGCGCAGCAGGTACCACTTCCGGGTGGTGTAGACGTCCCCGTGCAGCGACAGCACCGAGTCCATCAGGTGCAGCAGGACGTTGTAGGCGTAACCGACCCGACCGCGCGACTCGCCCGCCGCCTCGGCCAGGCACAGGTGCGCCACCTGCTCGACGGCCGCGTGCAGCGCGGCCCGCGACCACACCAGCGCCAGCGCGGGCAGGCTCGCCAGGTACGGAACGCGCCCGTCGAGGGTGATGCCGTTGACGATGCGCTCGGTCTGCTTGCGCCGGGGCTCGAACCTCCTGTCCCACGAGCGGAACCCGTCCACCAGGTCGCCGGGCGGCAGGGTGGCGAGCGCCGTCAGTTCGTCGAGGTTGCGCTTGAGCTCGCCGCGCGCGAACGAGACGACCTCCAGGTGGTGCCCCCGGTCGAAGATCTTGGTGGCGATCCGCGGACCGTCGATCGCGCTCTCCTGGACGCGGATGAAGTCGAAGTCGCTGGTCTCGTTGGCCAGCCCGTGCACCGGCGAACTGGTCAGCAGCAACTCGCCGTCGCCGACGCGGCCGAGCAGGAAGTCCTGGAGCGAGCCCGTTTCCAGGCCGCGCCGGGACACGAAGTCCGTCACCGACCGGCGCCGGGTGTCGACCAGGTCCCGGAGTGGGACGGTCAGCAGTCGGGCCAGTGCGTCGTCGCTGTCCATCACGCTGTCTCTCACGCTGTCGCTCCGTGGAATGAGGTCGTGGTCGGCAGTACGGCGGGCACGTCGCCGCGCCCGAGTTGGCACCGCGCGAGCCGGGCCGCGAGGGTGTTGTCCACCACGCCGAGGTCGACGCCCGAGGGGATGCCCGGGCCCGCCGCGGCGAAGGTGGCGTGCAGCCGGTCGCTGCCGGTGTTCACCACGTGCGAGCCGGTCTTCACCATCGGGCGCACGGCGGGGCCGCCGTCGCGGGCCGCCGAGGGTTGGTAGTCGTCCCCGAGGACGAGGTAGACGACGTCGGCGGGCTCGGTGGTCGGCCGGGCGTCCTCGCCCAGGAACCCGGTCACCACCGCGGGCCCCAGGTCGAGCAGCGCGGTCATGGCCCGCCGCATGGTGTCGGCGCGCCGCCAGGCCGGGACCACGCCCGGGTTCACCCGCAGCGACCCGTTGTTGGCCGGGTGGTAGACCACGGCCGAGGCGAGCGGGTCGGCGGCGGCCAGCCCGGCCGCGATCAACACCTCGTTGACGCATACCAGGTGCGTGCTGCCGACCATGCCGTGATCGGCGCTGAGCAGCACCGTGTCGTCCGCGCCCGCGCGGGCCAGCGCGTGGCCGAGCACGGCGTCGGCGCTGCGGTAGCACCGGCGCAGCAGCGCCCGCACCCGCTCGGCGATGTCCGGCCGGTGGGTGGCGGCCCGCCGGTCGCACCACCCGAGCAGCTCGTGCCCGACGTCGTCGGTCCACGGCAGGTACACCACGACCAGGTCGGCGTCGTGGCCCTCGACGACCAGCTCCGCCGCCGCCGTGAACGACTCCACCACGCGGTCCACCGACTCCAGGAACGCCCGTTCGGCCGAGCCGTCGCCGCCCTCCGCCAGCCGGCGCCCGAACAGTCCCGCGCGGTACAGCGGGCCGACGCCCTCACCGGCGAACACCGGGGTGTCGGCGAGCGCGGCGGCCAGCGCGCTGTTCGAGCCGGCCGTGCGGACCGTCCAGGTGCCGGTGCGCACCAGCACCCGGCCGTTCGGGGTGTCGACGTGCCGCACCCAGAAACCCCTCGACCGCGTGAACCGGACCGGGGTCCAGCCGGTGGTCGTCGGGTGCACGGCTCCGCCCGCGCGCAGCAGCGCACCGTCCGCCGTTCCCTCCACGCGCACCGGCAGGGTCGCGACCGGCCACTCCCGGACCTCGCCCGGCGCGATCGCCAGCGTGTCGTTCCCGGCCAGCCTGCCGCTGTAGGCCTCGATCGCGACCTCGACGTCCGGGCCGACCCGACCGTCCGCGTCGAACACCCACGGTGCGTGCACGAACGCGCCGCGCACCCCGGCCTCCCGCCACACCGGGGAGCGGGCGGGGTAGGCGGGCGCGAAGCCGGAGAGGTGCTCGGTGAGCCCGGTCGGCACCGAGAACCCGGTGACACCGTGCTCCTGCGACGAGGTGCCGGTGAACAGGGTCGCGAGCGACGGCGGTGTCTGGCAGTTCGGCGCCGGCGGTCGCCCCGCCGCGCGCACGCCCGCCGACCGCAGGGCGCGCACGTGGGGCAGCGCGCCCTCGGCGTCCAACTCGTCCACGAACCAGGCGGCGGCGGCGTCCCAGACGAACCAGTAGACCGTCATCGCGCGGCCTCACCGCGGCGACCGCCCATCAGGACACCTCCGAGGCCAGGTCCGGCCGGGCGGCGACCGAGTCGAGCAGGAACGTCAGCTTCGAGTAGAAGCCCCGCTCGTCGGTCAGCCCGTGCTCGCGCAGGAACGCCTCCAGCCAGAGCGCGATCTCCTCGATCTCGGCCAGCACGTCCTGCTCGCTCGGCTCGAGGACGGTGCGGCTGCGCAGGTACTCCAGTTCGCACTGGTTCAGCACCACGTCCGGCGCGGCGACCAGGCTGACGTGGTCGAAGAAGATGCCGTAGACGTGCCCGGTCCGCGCCGACTCGAAGTTGACGTCGTAGCGGACGCGGCGGAACGGCGGCAGCCTCGTGGCCGTCACGCCCAGCTCGGAGCGGACGTACTCGTCGAACCCGTGCTCGGGCACGACGCCGTAGGTGTGGCTCTCGCGCCGGTCGAACGCGTCGGCTTTGTACCACTTGCGCTTGACCAGGTTCCGGCCGTCGGTGGTGGGGATGAACGACACGTAGCCCCGGTCCTCCTCCGGCGCGGTCACGTGGTAGAGGTGGTTCCCGTAGTCCCACGCCTGGAACTCGTCGCGGTACTCCACCAGGTACCCGGGCAGCGCTCCCGCGACGAGCCGCTGGTGGATCCGCGTCGTCAGCGTCCACACGTCCACCGGCGGCGCGAGCGTGTACTTGTACTCCAACTCCTTGCCCGGGAAGCACTTGCGGTAGTACCGCTGGTGGTTGTTGAGGAACAGGGACCGCTCGGCGTGCCGCGCGACCGCCTCGGGCAGCCACTCCAGGCTCCCGACGTCGGCGACGGGGATCGGCGCCGGCGTGATCCGGATGAAGCACGCGTCCTCGGCCCGGAACCGGACCTGGGCGTGGACGTGGAGCTCGCCGTCGCGCACCGCCAGGTACCACAGCGGCACCAGCGGCCGTGGGCGGTCGTCCTGTTCGGACAGTCCGGCCACCAGGTCGGTCAGCACCTTTCCCGGAAGCATGTCCGGGAACAACTCCGCGCCGTCGGCCGCCGCGCCGCGCCCACGCGCCGACCCCGACGTGCGCGCGCGCAGTTCGACCTCGCCGAGGTCGGCCCACCTCAGCACGACGGTGTTGGACGGGAAGTCCCGGTGTTCCGCCGCGGCCAGCGGGACGAGCACCAGCACGTCGTGCGCGCCGGGCGCGGTCGAGCCGTTGAGGTGGTGCAGGCCGCCCAGCACCAGCCACGCGCCGTCGTCGCTCACGAGTCCCCTCCTCGGCGGCTCGTCAGGATGACGGTCCCCTCGCTGATGACGACCTCGCCGACACCGGCGAACCCGGCCGCGGCCACGGCGGGCACGCCCGCCTCGCGCAGGAGGATCGCCAGGTGGCCCAGGGTCGAGCCGCGGTCGAACACGAAGCCCGCGACGTGTCCGATGAGGACGGACAGCACGGCGTAGGGCTTGCCGGCGTGCACGATCGGCCGTTCCGGCATCGAGGACACCTTGTCCAGGATGCGGGCGAGGCCGTCGTACTCGGTCACGTCGGTGGACTTGTCGACGCTGACGGCGGGCCCGATGGACAACCTGGCGAGCAGCTCGTCCTCCTCCAGCCGCAGCAGTGTGCCGTGCGCGGTGCCCGGCGACATCTGCACCACGCCCTCGGCGGACACCACGACCTCGTCACCGCCCAGCACGGAGTAGTCCACGAAGTACGGCTCCCCGCGCTCGAAGACCCACTCCAGCGTCACCGATCCGTGCTTGGCGTGCATCGCCGCGGTCAACCTGCCGAGCTTGTGCAGGTGCGGCAACAGGGGCGCGGCCTCGGGCGCGGCGATCACGTTGCCGGGCGCGTCCACCGGCTGCTCCAGGTCGGCGACCACGATCGTCTCGCCGCCCGCCGTTCCCCGGTTGAGCGCCATCAGGCCTTCCGGCGTGTACTCCACGACCAGCCCGTCGCCCATCAGCCGGGAGATCACGCCCAGCTCGCCCCGGATGAAGTCGCGCACGACCGCGGCGCGCAGCCCGGTGTTCTCCGGCAGGGCACCCGCCAGCTCGGCGAGCCGGGGCAGCACCTCGTCCTTGGGCAGGGTGATCTGCCGCAGGTGGTCGCCGAGGTCGAGCACGCACTCCCTCGCGGCACCGCTCGCCAGCAGGTCGCGCAGCGCCGCCGCCGTGGTCGGGTCGTGCAGGCCGAGGCCGTTGAACTCGATCACCCAGCCGGCGCCCGTCGACACGTCGTTGGCGGCGGCCATCCGGTAGGCGGGACCGCGCTTCGCGACGTACCCGCCGTAGACGGCGGCCACGTCACCGAGGTGGAACGACGGCGGCACGTCCTCGAAGTACATCCGGACCCCTCGTGCGACCGGCTCGGCGCTGAAGCGCGCCCGGTCGGCGACCGCGGTCAGCGGCCGGACCTGGATCAGGTGCACACCCCGGTCGTCGGCGGCCCACTCCACGTCCACGTCGTGGCCGCGCCGCGCGCGCAGCTCCCGCGCCAACGCGACGACCTCCGACAGCACCGGGTCCGGCTCCGCGGCGACCGCGTCGGAGTCCGTGCGGGTCGGTACCGCCACCCCGGCGACCAGCTCGTCGGCCAGGCCCCGCACGTGCTCGACCACGACGCGGTCCGGCTCGGTGCCGTCGAGGCCGGTGAACGCGACGCCCGCGAGGGTCGGCTCGACCATCGCCTGCACGATCACCGCGAGCCGGGGAACCGGGTCGTGGTTGCCCGCCCGGACCCGCGCCGCGACGGCGGGCGCCTCGTAGTAGGAGGCCCAGCACCGCTCGACGGCGGCCACGACCCCTTCGAACCCGCGTGCGTTCAGCACGCTGTGGTGCACGCCCGCGAGGCTGCTGCCCGTGGTGTCCTCCTCCAGGCCGGAGGAGCGCACGGCGAAGCGCCGATCGGCGATGTCGCCGAAGACGTCCTCCAACCGCACCCGGAGCAGCCCGTGCGCGTCGACGGGGAAGCGGATCTCCGACGCGATCGACTGGATGCGCGCGACGGACTCCGTGTAGAAAGCGCCCACGGTGGCCCGCAGGTCGGAGAACGCGTCCTCCAGCGCGGCGGCCTGCTCGGCGGTCCGGGCGTCGACGAACTCGCCGGCGGGCACGCAGAACGCCTCGGGCACGCGGAAGTCGCGGCTGCTCGCGGCGAGCGCGGCGAACTTCGGGCCCACCTCGATGCCCTCCGCGGTGGCGCCGAGACCGGGGAACCGCTGGCGGGCGACCTGCTTGTCGAAGTCGATGTGGATGTCGCTGGACCGGGGCCCGTGCGCGCCCTGGTACTTGCCGCCGTAGAGCACGACCTCGCCCTGCGGGCGCCACCACATCATCTGGCCGATGTTGATGCCGGGGTACACCCGCACCCGGTTCATCGTGTAGAGCTGCAACGTCCACTGGCCCTTGTAGCCGATGTCGCCCAGGCTCGCGGACAGGTTGATGAACATCCCCAACCGCGCCACCGACGAGCGGGCCGCGAACGTCGGCGCGTAGTGATCGCTGCCGAGCACCTCGACGGTGTGCGCGAGGTAGAGCTTTCCCGGTTCGAGCAGGTAGCCCTCGTCGGGGATCTCGATTTCGTCGAACTCGTTGGGGCTTCGCGGGTCGAGTGCCTCGTGCCGATAGGTGCGCAGAGTCCGGCCGAGGCGGAAGTTGTAGCTGTTCGGGTTGACCTGTTCGGGCACGAACGGCTCGATGGTGATTCGACCGTTCGCCCATTCCCGCTCGATCTCACTACCAGTGAGAATGATGGCGACACCCCCAGTGACGGTTAAACGGGCAGCACGACGACGCCGCTCACGAAGACGATTCGTGGCGGAATTGAGTTCGACGGTGTCGACAACCGTGGCGACAGCCGGACTCGTGTGGTTGACTTTGAATCCATCCCCCAGGTGGACCCCACGTTAACAGCACCGATACAGAACTCAATTCACTGTGACACAGTTCACAATCGAGCA
This sequence comes from Actinosynnema sp. NPDC020468, assembly GCF_040642015.1. Lineage (NCBI taxonomy): Bacteria > Bacillati > Actinomycetota > Actinomycetes > Pseudonocardiales > Pseudonocardiaceae > Actinosynnema > Actinosynnema sp. NPDC020468. The sequence continues at coordinate 53,516 of NZ_JBFAEO010000020.1, read as the reverse complement.
ATCTTCATAAGTCGCGGGACTCCGGGGCCGATCTGGTGATAGACAGATGGGTAAGACTGGAATGACGCACATCGGCGTGGAATAACCAGGCGGATCGACTGGTGTATCACGCGCCAATGAATTGGGAGCCACCGATGACCCGTCCCCTGCTGCTGGTGATCTCGACCGGTCCTCGCCGGTTCCGCGAGTACCTGTTCGAGTCGATGAGCACGCGTTACCGCATCCACCTCCTCAACACCGTCGAGCCGACCTGGGAGAAGGCCTACCTGGACGGCGCCACGGTCGTGCCGAGCACCGACGTCGACGTGCTGCTGGAGGCGGCCCGCGCGGTCGCCGCCACGACGCCGGTCGACGGGGTGATGAGCTGGGACGAGGCCCGCATCCACCAGGCCGCCGTCGTCGCCCGCGACCTGGGCCTGCCCACGACCGACCCGGAGGCGGTGTGGCGCTGCCGCGACAAGCACGCCACCCGGACCGCGCTGGCGGGCGCGAACGTGCCGCAGCCCCGGTTCGCCCTGGTGGGAACGGTTGACAAGGCCCTCGCCGCGGCGGCCGAGATCGGTTACCCGGTCGTGGTCAAGCCCCGGGCGGCCGCCGCGAGCTACGGCGTGATCCTCGTGCGCACGCCCGAGGAGTTGGCGACCCACTTCGCCTTCTCCGCCGAGGCGACCGTGCCGCACGCGCCCACCTACGACGAGTCCGTGCTCGTGGAGGAGTACCTGGACGCGCCCGAGATCAGCATCGACTCGGTGGTGGTCGAGGGGCGGGCACAGGCGCTGTTCGTCGCCCGGAAGCAACTCGCCTACGCCCCGTACTTCGAAGAGGTGGGCCACGTGGTGACCCATCACGACCCGTTGTTGCGCGACCCCGAAGTGGCCCGGCTCCTCCAGGACACGCACTCCGCACTCGGATTCACCGACGGGTGGACGCACGCCGAGTTCAAAGTTACCCCGAACGGCCTCAAGGTAATCGAGGTCAACGGCCGGCTCGGCGGCGACCTGATTCCATATCTTGGGATGAGGGCGTCCGGCATCGATCCGGGGCTGATCGCGGCGGCGGTGGCGTGCGGCACCCGACCGGAAATCGCGGTCGACCGGGAACTGGTCGGCTCGGTGCGGTTCTTCTACGTGGAGGAGGATTCCACGGTGATCGACGTCGTGGAGTTCGACCGCGCGGCGCTGCCCGCGCACATCGATTCCGCCGTGGTGCTGGCCGTTCCCGGTTCGGTCGTGTCGCCACCGCCGAAGGGCATCAACTCCGGGCGGATCGCGTTCGCCACCGCGGTCGCGCCCGGCGAACCGGAGTGCGCGGCGGCACTCGACGCCGCCCGGGCCGCGCTCGTGGTGACGTCCCGGTGACCACCGGTACACCGGGAACCGACTCCGGAATCCTCGTCACCGTCCGCGAATCGCCATTCGCCGTCAAGGCGCTGCTCGCGGGCGTACTGGTGAACAAGCTCGGCGCATTCCTCCAGGTTTTCCTGGTCCTGTTCATGACGTCCCGCGAGTTCAGCGACGTGCAGGGCGGCACGGCGCTCGGCGTCTACGGCGCGGGTTCGGTGCTGGGCGTCCTGCTCGGCGGCACGTTCGCCGATCGCATCGGCCCGCGACTCACCATCGTCCACGGGATGACGGGCACCGCGGTGCTCCTGCTGGGCGTGTTGTACGTGCACGTCTACTGGGCGTTGCTGGTCGCGGTGTTCGCGGTCGGGGTGATCAGCCAGCTCTACCGGCCCGCCGCCGCCGTGCTGCTGGCGGAACTGACTCCGGAGCACCGGCAGGTCATGGTGTTCGCGCTGTACCGGCTCGCCCTGAACCTGGGCACCACCGGCGCCCCCGTCGTCGGCGCGCTGCTGCTGACCGTGTCCTACGACGTGCTGTTCTGGGGCGAGGCGCTGGCGTCGCTCGCCTACGCCGGGATCGCCCTGCTCGCCCTGCCGCGCGGGGTCTCCGCGACCGCGACACCGGTGGAGGGCCGGTCCGGCGGGTACGCCGCGGTGCTGGCCGACCGGCGGTTCGCCGCCTACCTGGTCGCGATGCTGATCAACTCCGCCGTGTACGTGCAGTACCTCGGCACGCTGCCGCTCGCGATGCGCGACGCGGGGCTGGAGGTGTTCTGGTACGGCGTGGTGGTCGCGGTCAACGGCGCGGTGGTCATCTGCTTCGAACTGCTGATGACGAAGGTCGTGCAACGCTGGCCGATGCGGGTCGTGCTGGGTGTCGGCTTCACCCTGCTCGGCGGCGGCCTCGCCCTGTACGCGCTGCCCGGCGGGCTGGCGGTGTTCGTGATCGGCACCCTGATGTGGTCGCTCGCCGAGATCATCGAGGGACCGACGATGTTCGCCTACCCCGCGCAGGCGGGCCCGGAGCACCTGCGCGGCCGGTACCTCGGCTCGGCGCACGCGATGTTCGGTGTCGGCGCCGCGCTGGGCCCGGTGGTCGGCGTCGCGCTGTGGGTGCGATTGGGTCCGACGTCGTGGCTGGTGTTCGGCGCCGCGTCGGTACTGGCCCTGATCCCCGCCTTCTACGGCGTGCGCCCCGCCCGCGCGGCGCCCTCCGGCGGCAACTGATCCGGAGCACGGCCGGCGGGTCCTCCGGCCGTGCTCCGAACACCTTCCGCGCGCTGCGGTCCGTGCCGTCGCGAGCGACCCGTTCTCCGCCTACTTGGCGCCAGGTCAGGTCGGCTGCACGGCAAGAGGTTCGGGTGTGATCGGCGCCGCGGCGCGCGGGAGGGTGAATCGGATGGTGGTGCGCCGCTCCGCGGTGGTGTCGAGCCAGATCCGGCCGCCGTGGAACTCCACGATCTTGCGGCACCGGGCCAGGCCGATGCCGTTGTCCGCCACGGCGGCGATGTCGCCGCGCACCTGCTCGTGGCGGCGCGTCCCGTCCTCGTGGGGCTGTCCCGCGACGACCACGCGCCCGACCCCACCGGCGCACCGGATCGCCCGGTCGACCCCGGCATCGCCAACGCCCTCCCACCGACCGCACCGCACCCGGCAGCCGCCGGGCCGCCGGAGTGGAGCGCGGTGGGGCGCGGCCGGTCCCGTGCCCGACGACGGGAGTCCGCCGGTCACGACACCGCCAGCACCCCCGCGATCAGGTAACCGCCCGCCGCCACGACCACCACGGCCGACCACATCGGCATCGCGGTGGCCAGCAGCAGGATCAGCCCGGCCACCGCGGTCGCGACCGCGAACCAGCCGAGCGGGCCGACGGCGCCGAGCAACCCGGTGCCCGGGTCGTCGTCCGACGTGGCACGTCGGACCCCGCCGACCCGGTCCGGCACGGCGGTCGGTGCTTCGCCCACGACCTCACCCCATTCTGTCCGGGCGAGTGGTACCCACAACCCGACCGGCACACACGCGCGATTCCGGCCGGGCGGATCGGTCGGGGAGAACGCCGATCAGGCGGTGGGCACGGCCGCGGTTCCCGACAGGGTCACGACCCGGTCGAAGTGGCCGTCCAGGTTCTCGTCGCCGTGGTGCACGACGAGCAGGCCGCGACCGCGGGTGCGCTCGGTCAACGTCCGGAGCACGAGGTCGCGGCCACGCTCGTCCAGGTTCGCGAACGGCTCGTCGGCCAGGTACAGGTCGGCGTCCTCGGCGAGGAGCGCGGCGATCCCGACCCGTTGCCGCTGGCCGGACGACAGCTCCGAGGGCAGGTGGTCCACCAGGTCGCCCAGTTCGAGGGTCGCGCGCAACCCTTCGTCGGCGACCAGTTCGCGCACCGGCAACGGGGGCAGGTGCACCGGGGCGGTCAGGCTCGCCACGCGCCGCGGCACGGTGACCAGACCGGCGTCGGGTGCCAGGGTTCCGGAGAGGACGTGCAGGAGGGTCGTCTTGCCGCAGCCGTTGGGGCCCCGCAGCAGCACGTGCCGGCCGGCGTCCAAGGCGAAGTCCTCGAGGGACACCGTGGCCCCGTCGTACCCGACCTGGGCGCCCCGCACCAGCACCGCGGGCCCCTCGTCCTGGTACCGCGTCGCGTCGGAGCCGTGCAGCGCGGCGATGCGCCTGAGCACGGCCGAGCTCCGGCGGGCCTCCGGGATCGTGGAGACGAGGTCGAAGATGCCGTTCACCGCGCGCCACAACGAGTTCACGAACGCGAGGAAGCTGCCGAACGACATCGTGCCCGCGAACACGAAGTACGCCCCGATGATCATCGACGTCGTGTTCGACAGGTTCATCACGAGGTCGCTGAGCGTGTTCTGCCGGCGGGCGAGCCGGTAGTTGACGAAGGTGATGCCGAGGAACCCCCGCAGCGCCTCCTCGTTGGCCGCGCGCGCCCGGGGCAGCAGGGACCGCAGACCGCGCAGCGCGTGGAACGACTCGAGCGTCCGGGTGAGCGTGTTGACGTAGCGCGCCTCGGCCTCGCGCTCGGGTTCGGTGTTGTCCTCGATCCGCTTGGCCAGGCGGTTGCTGGCGAACACCAGCGGCGGCACGATGACCAGCAGGACGAGGGCGGCCTGCCACGACAGGTACAGCAGCACGCCGACGAAAACCGTGGACGCGACCGCGTTGCACGCGATGCGGATGCACAGGGCGATGGCCGGCAGCACGCCCTCGCGGACGTCGTTGTGCACCCGGCTGACGTAGGACGCGTTCCCGACCTCCGACACCCGGCGCGCGTCCAGGTCGAGCGTGCGGTCCAGCAGTCGCATCTCCAGCCACAGCACGAGCGCGTTCTCGAACCGCTTGCGCCGGCAGGCGATCCGGTACCCGGCGAGGTTGAGGCTGACGCCGACCAGCAGGTAGACGACGCCGAGGAGGAGGAACCGGCGGAAGTTCCCGGCCAGGATCGCTTGGTCGAACAACGCCTTGAGCAGCAGGGGGTGCACGAGGGCCTCGACACCGGACACGACCGCCTCCGCGGCGGTGATCGTCACGAACCCGGTCCGCCGCCCCCGCAGGACGCGCCACAACTCCTTCACCACGTCACCTCGTCGAGCAGGAAGTCTGCGGTGCCACCGTGGTTGGCGCGGCGCAACACCCGCAGCACACCGGCCGCGCCGGTGAAGTAGTCGCAGGCGCAGCGCAGCAGGCCCTCACCCGGCACGGCGAGAGGTGCCGGGCCGTCCGGGCGCGCCAACCCGAACCGCTCGGCGGGCTCGAACAGGAACACCTCGCGGACGAACTCCAACTGCCGCAACGCGGTCGCCCGGTACGAGGCGTCACCGGTGATCTCGGCCGCGTCGAGCAGCGTGTCCGCGACCCCGCTGAGGCCGTACCCGTACCCCGCCAGCACCGAGCACCCGACGTCCAACCCGCGCAGGATCGCGTGCGCCGGCTCGAGATCGCCGTACCGCAGCAGCACTTTCGCGACTCCCGCGGAGCCCACCTCGACGTAGGGTTCGAGGGTGTTCTCGTGCCGGAACATGACCAGGTCGCCGTCGAGGGGCACGACGTTGGTCAGCTCCCAGGCCAGCGCGCGGCGCCCGAGCCGCAGGTACGACTCGTCGCCGGTGACCTGGTGCAGCCGCAGCAGGAACATCGCGACACCGGCCTGGCCGAAGCCCAACCCGGTCAACGGCTCGTCGGTCGCGAAGTCGTTGAGCCAGTAGGTGTGCTCCCCCTCGTGCCGCGCGGTGTCGCACAGCACGCGCGCGCACTCCCGCGCGGCGGCGAGGTGGCCCGGGTCGCGATCGCGGAGGTGGAAGTGCAGGTTCGTCATGCCCAGCCCGGAGAGGCCGTAGTAGTACGTGTGGTCGCCGACCTCCGGGCCGCGCAGGTTGGCCTGCGCCAACAACTCCCGGGCCTCGGCGCGCAGGCCGAGCGCGTCGGCGGCCCAGGCGATCCCGGCCAGGCCGTTCATCAGGCCGTCCGGGTACTCGGTCGCGTCGAGGTCGACCACCCGGTCCCGCAACCACACCGACCACTCGGGTTCGAGGGGCACGCCGGAGGCGTTCAGCGCCCAGAGCACGCCGCTCGCGCCGAAGCCCAGGCTCAGCGGGTTGGTGACGTGCGCGAACGGGTCGACGGGGAACAGCGTGGCGCGGGAGGTGTCGGCGGTGGCCAGGACGAACGCGGCCACCCCGGCCTCCGCCTGCTCGATCCGCCGGGGGTCGACCGGTCGCGGTGGTACGGCCTCGACCTGGCCCACGAAGTCCTGGTCGAGGTGGTCGAGCAGCTCGGTGAGCGTGATCCGCGCGTGCGCCAGGTCCAGGACCAGCTCGTGCACCCGGACGGGCCAGCCGAGGCCGTCCACGACGAACCGCCGGTAGAGGTCGAGGACGTTCTCGCGCAGGTACGACATCGCCGCGATCGGGAACACGAAGTACGCCATGACGAGCGCCAGGCTGTACAGGTCGCCCTCCGGTTCCGGCTCCACGAAGCCGTTCCTGGAGTGGCTGAAGCCCGGCGTGAACAGCTCGACCGGGCTGGTGTCGCCGGCCTCGGCGTCGACCGAGCGGCACGCCTCCAGGTCCACGATCGCGACCTCGAAGGTGTCGGGGTCCACGAGCACGTTCGCGGCGCTGAGGTCACCGAGCACCACGCCGCGGTCGTGTGCGGCCCGGACCGCACCCGCCAGGCCGCGGAAGACGGTGAGGAAGATCCGCAGGAACTCCCGCGACCTGTCGACGTCGAACCCCGGTCGGGCCAACGGGTTGTGGACGAGCAGCACCGAGCGGATGTCGACCTTGTCGAGGAACTCCTCGGCGATGAAGTGGTGCTCCCAGTGCCGGAACCGGGCGATCGGCGCCGGGAACGCGCCGGTGTCGGCCAGCCGGTTCAGGAACGCCCACTCGCGGTCGAGGACGTCCACCGCGTCGTAGCCCAGGCGCGGGTTCGCGTTGGTGTGCGGGCGCGCCTCCTTGAGCACCACGAGGCGGTCGCCGTCCGCCGTGTCCTGCGCCCGGTACACGCCGCCGCTGTTGGAGAACTGCAACGCCGCGGTCACCCGGAACCGGCCGCCCAGCAGCTCCTCCTCGTCGGTGTCGTCCTCGGGCTTCCAGTCGGTGAACGGCCACGGCACCCACCACGGCTGGACGAACCGGGCCGTCCGCTGGTCGGCGACCGGCCCGTCCGGACCGGTGATGTGCGGCACCCGCCTGCCCATGACGTCGAGGGAGTGGGTGTCGAGGAACTGGCCGTACCGGAAGTAGAGCGCCTTGCAGTCCCGGTACCGCAGGTCCGAGAGCACGTACGCGCCCTCCTCGGCCTCCAGGACGCGGGCCAGGTCGGCCAGGCACGCGCGGAACTCGTCGTCGTCGCGCGGGTAGACCGTGATGAACTTCCCGCCGCTGCCGCGGGAGGAGCTCTTGAGGTTGAGCAGCTCGAAGACGCTCGGGTCGAGGGCGATCTTGAAGTCGACGCCCCGCCCGGTGAGGTAGCCGATCACCGCGGCGGCGACGGTGCGCGCGTTGCGGTGGTTCGCCGACACGTGGATCTTCCAGCCCTGCGCGGGCAGGTCCGGGTTGTGCCGGTAGCTCCACCAGATGCCCCTGTGCTCGAACAACTCCCGCGTGCTCTCGTCCAGCGCCGCGAGGAAGTGGTCCGGACTCGGCCGGATGTACGCGTCGAGCGGGTCGAAGAAGAGGGTGTCCGCGCCGGCGAACAGGAATCGGTTGACCCAGCGTGCTTCGCGCATGTCTGTCTCCGGGTTCGGGTGGGAGGCCGCCGCCGGGCGCGACCGGTGAGGTCCGGCCGAACCCGTGCGGAGGCGCGTCGCGCCCCGCACGGGTCACCGAGGCCTACTTCGGATTCGGAGGTGGGGGCTCGTTCGAGCCGCAGCAGTGGTGGTTGCTGCTGGTGATGCTGAGCGAGTCCGCGGATCCCGTGAACGTCGGCTCGAGCGTCTGCAACTTCAGGATGCTCATCTGGTTCACCTCCTCGATGACCGGTCGGGTGGAACGGCGTCAGCGTGCCAACCGCGACGTTCGTGCCGCTTCGCCACCTCTTGAGTGGCCTGGTCACCACCCGTGGCGGGGCGCGGCGCGGACCCGCGGCGGCCCGTACCCCTACGCCGCAGGGCGTCATGCGCGTGGTCCGAACGCGGGCAGTGCCCTGGCAACGCTTGAACGCGCTGGTCGGAGCGGGTCATCATGCCTCCCTGCAACTCTGGGGGTAATTCGGATGACGGTGCAGTTCCGCCTGCTCGGTGATGTCGAGGCCTACGCGCACGGTCGGCAGATCGCGATCGGTTACGCCCAACTGCGCTGCGTGCTGGCGGCGCTCCTGGTCGAGGCCAACCACGCGGTGCCGGTCGACCAACTCGTGGACCGGGTGTGGGGAGACCGTCGGCTGCCGCGCAACCCGCGTGCCGCGGTCCAGCACAGCATCACCCTGCTGCGCGGCGCCCTGGCGCCGGCCGAGGGCGTGACGATCACCTGGAAGCCGACCGGGTACCTGCTCACCGTCGCGCCCGACATGGTGGATCTGCACCGGTTTCGACAGCTGGTCGAGGACGGTCGCGCCGCCGAGGACGACACGCAGGCCGCCGCGTTGTTCGAGCAGGCGCTCAAGTTGTGGTGCGGTGAGCCGTTCGCCGGGTTGACCACGCCCTGGCTCGAGTCCTCGCGCGCCACGCTGACCCGGCACCGCGACGCGGTCCGCCTGGACCTCACCGACGTCCGACTCCGGCGCGGGCTGCACGCCGTGCTGCTGCCCGACCTGTCGGCGTGGGCGGAGAAGAACCCGCTGGACGAGCGCTTGGCGTGCCAGCTCATGCTCGCCCTGTACCGCAGCGGTCGCCCGGCCGAGGCGCTCGACCACTACCGGCGGACGCGCTTCCGGCTGGCCGACGAACTCGGCACCGACCCCAGCGCGCCGCTGCGCCGGCTGCACGAGCAGATCCTGGCGGCCGACCCGGCGCTCACCGCGCCCACGGTGCGGTTCGGGGCGCGGACCACCGTGGTGCCGCACCAGTTGCCGGCACCGCCCCGCAGGTTCACCGGCCGCACCCGGGAGTTGGCCGACCTCGACGCGCTGCCGGCGCCGGAGGACGCCCAGGACGTCGTGGTCTCGGTGATCGGCGGCATCGGCGGGATAGGGAAGACGTGGTTGGCGCTGCACTGGGCGCACCGGCACCTCGACCGGTTCCCCGACGGCCAGTTGTACGTCAACCTGCGCGGCTTCGACCCCGCCGGGCAACCGGTGTCCGCCGCGTCGGCGGTCCGCGGCGTCCTCGACGCCCTCGGTGTCGCGCCCGCCGCCGTGCCGCTCGACCCGGACGCGCAGGTCGGGTTGTACCGCAGCCTGGTCGCGGGCAAGCGGATGCTGCTATTCCTGGACAACGCCGCCGACAGCGCGCAGGTGGCCCCGCTGCTGCCCGGCGGCCCGACGTGCACCGTGCTGATCACCAGCCGCCGGCACCTCAGCGGCTTGATCGCCGCGCACGGCGCGCGGTCGCTGAACCTGGGCCGGCTGACCGACGACGAGGCGCACCGGCTGCTGGTCCTGCACCTCGGCGAGCACCGGCAGGCCGCCGAACCCGGTGTGGCGACCCGGTTGCTGACCTGCTGCGCGGGGTTGCCGCTGGCGATCAGCATCGTGGCCGCCCGCGCCACCCTGAACCCGGACTTCTCGCTGTCCGTGCTGGCCGACGAGCTGCGCGACCAGTCCGGCGTGCTGGACGCCCTGGACACCGGCGACGACCTGGTGAGCCTGCGGACCGTGTTCTCGTGGTCCTACCGGGCCCTGTCCCCCGAGGCCGCCGCCGTGTTCGGCGCCTTGGGACTGGCGCCGGGCACGGACATCGGCCTACCCGCCATCGCGAGCCTGACCGCGCTGCCCACCGCGCACGTCCGCGCCTGCCTGCGCGAACTCGAGCAGGCGCACCTGGTCGACCAGCACGCACCGGGTCGCTACCGGATGCACGACCTCGTCCGGCTGTACGCGGGCGAGCGGGCCCGCCACGGCAGGTCGACGGCGGCCGAGACCGCGGCGCTGCGGCGGCTGGTCGACTTCTACGTGCACACCGCGTTCGCCGCCGAGCGGGTGCTGGACTCGCACCGCGAGCCGATCGGGATCGGCACGCCCGCCGCGGGCTGCGTCCCGTGCGGGTTCGAGGACGACACCGCCGCGATGGCGTGGCTGACCGCGGAGTTCCCGAACCTGCTCGCCGCGCAGAAGCTGGCCGCCGAGCGCGACCTGCACGCCGCGGTCTGGCGCCTGGCCTGGGCGCTGGACACGTTCTTCCGAAGACGGGGCAAGTACCACGACGCCGTCACCGCGTGGCGGGCGGGCGTGGCCTCCGCCGAGCGGTCGCGCGACAGCTCCGACCACACCCTGGCCCGCCGACGGCTCGGCGACGCCTGCGCCGGGATGGGACTGCACTCCGAGGCGCAGTGGCACCTCCACCAGGCCCTCGAGGTCAGCGAGCAGACCGGCGACGTACCCGGACAGGCCCACGCCCACTACCTCCTCGCCTGCCTCTGGGAGGCACAGGGCGACGACCGGCGGGCGTTGGAGCACGCGACGCCCGCGCTACGGCTGTTCCAGGGTCTCGACATGCCGGTGCTGGAGGGCTGGGCGCACACCCAGGTGGGGTGGCACCAGGCCCACACCGGGCTCTACCGGAAGGCGCGCGCCCACTGCGAAGCCGCCTTGTCCCTGGCGCACCGCCACCGCGACCGCGAACTGCTCGCGACCACGTTGGACAGCCTGGGCTACCTCGCCCACAACACCGGCAGGCGGTCCCAGGCGCTCGACTACTACCGGCAGGCGCTCGACCTGCTCCGCGAGCTCAGCCACGCCTACCACGAGGCCGACACGCTCGAACGCCTCGGGCACACGCACCACGCGCTGGGGCACCACGACATGGCGCACGCGACGTGGCACGAGGCCCACGGGCTGTACGAGGCGCAGCAGCGCGTCGACGACGCCGACCGCGTCCGGCGCCGGTTGCGCTCCCTCCACCGGGAACGCCGCGCGACCACCGGCAGCTGAACCCGGGCGCACGGCGCGGCCGGGTGTCGGCCGGCGTGTGCGACTCGCGCGTGGTGGGTGAGCACGAAGCCCGGCGCCCGGACGGCGGCAGGTACTCCGCCGACGGCGTCCTCGCGGAGCTCGGCGGAGCACCCCGGTCAGTCGGTCGGGCGGGACCACCTCGGGTCCTCGGTCGGGGCGTTCACGACGTTCGGGCGGGCGGGTTCCACCGGCCCGAAGGACATCGGGGGCGGCGGCAGCGGCACGTCGTGCGGCGGGACGAAGCCCGGCGTCGACTGCCAGTCGCCGACCCGCCGCACCACGATCGTCGCGAACGCCGCGGCGCCGACCGAGAGCAGCGCCACCGCGTCCAGCGCCCACGCGGAGGCGGCCAGGTCGGCCTGGGTGCCGGCGCGGAGGAACAGCCGGGACGCCACGCGGTCCGCGATCAGGTAGCCGAGGAACAGCGCCCACCACACGTCGACCTCGGTCTGCTTCGCGGGCGACGAGGCGGGCTTCGCGGCCGACCACGAGTCCAGCACCAGTCGACGCGGGATCCAGAAGTTCACGATCGGCAGCCAACCCCAGATCACCCACTGCTGGTGGTACCGGTGGGCGCCGGGCCGCGCGAGGTCCGAATTCGACCGCACCCGCCACGACCACACCACGAACACCACGCCGGTCGCGAAGAACAGCAGCGTCCGGACCAGGCCGAGCAGGGCGTTGAGCCCGAGCGTCGCGATCTCCTCGTCGCCCGCCGCCTCCTCGAGCGAGTGGCCGGCCATCACGTCGGCGAAGTGCCAGGCCCACCCGCCCGTCACCACGTCCGCCACCGTCGTCAACCACATCAGGACCACGAACGCGGTCCCCAGACCGCGCACCGAGCGAAACACCACTGACCCCCTGTTGGACATCCCCGACCCGGCGGGGACAGTACCCGTCCCGGGTGATCACCTTTCCCCCGAGCGACGACCGGCGCTCTTGCTAACTAAGTTGGTTACTTAACTGCTATAGTCGTCGGCATGACCTCTGGTGCGGGATTCACCCGCGACGGGCGGCGGGCCGACTCCCCCGGCGTCGGGAACGACGTCATGGAGCGACTTCAGGAGGTCGGCGCGCTGAGCCGGGTGATCGAGCAGGGCCTGGCCCGCGCGCTCGGCGTCAACGCGACCGACCTGGCCGCGATGGAGCACCTGGCCACCGACGGTCCGCTCACCGCGCGGGACCTCGCCGACCGGCTGCGCGTGTCGACGGCGGCGAGCACGCACGTGGTGGACCGCTTGGAGCGGGCGGGCCACGTGACGCGGCGGCCGCACGACACCGACCGGCGCAAGGTGCTCGTCGACCCGGCGGAGGAGTCGGTCGCCCGCACCTTCGAGCACCTGCGCCCGCTGCTGACCGGCGTCGAGGAGCTGGTCACCGCGCTCGAGCCGGCGCAGCGGGCCGTGGTCGAGCGCTTCCTCACCGGCGTGGTCGCGGTCTACGCGGCCACCGCCGACTCGCTTCCGACCTGACGGAGAACCCCTTGGCACCGCACGTCCTCGTCTCCGGCGCGAGCATCGCCGGGCCCGCGCTCGCGTTCTGGTTGCGCCGGAACGGTTTCACCACGACGGTCGTGGAGCGCGCACCCGCGTTGCGCCCCGGCGGGCAGACCGTCGACCTGCGCGGCGCGGGGTTGACCGTGGTCGAGCGGATGGGTCTGGCCGACGAAGCCCGGGCCCGGACCACCGGCGAACTCGGCGTCCGGTTCGTGGACCGGTCCGGTCGCACCAAGGCCGCGTTCGGCACGGACTCCTTGGAGGGCAAGGGTTTCGTGGTCGACGTCGAGCTGCTGCGCGGCGAGCTGGCCGGCCTGCTGCACGACCACACCAGCGCCGACACCGAGTACGTCTTCGGCGACGAGATCACCGCGGTCCGGGACGGGGACGGGCACGTCGACGTCGTGTTCCGGCACGGTCCCGACCGCCGCTTCGACCTGGTGGTGCTGGCCGACGGGCTGCGCTCGCGCACCAGGGGTCTGGTCTTCGGCGACCGCGCCCGGTACCGCGAGTTCGGCCTGTGCACGGCCTACTTCACCATCCCGTACGAGGAGTCCGACGAGCGCTGGGCCTGGTGGTACAACGCGCCGGGCGGTCGGACCGTCGTGCTGCGGCCGGACAACGTGGGCACCACGCGGGCCTCGTTGTCCTTCCGGGGCACCGGTCCGAGCACCGTCGAGGAGCAGAAGTCGTTCCTGCGCGGCCACTACGCGGACGCCGGCTGGCACACCCCGCGCGTGCTGGCGGGCCTGGACCGGTCACCGGACTTCTACTTCGAGTCGGTGGCCCAGGTCCGGGTGGACCGGTGGTCGGAGGGTCGGGTGGCGCTGCTCGGCGATGCGGCGCACTGCGCGTCCCCGTTGTCCGGCATGGGAACCAGCCTCGCGCTGGTCGGCGCGTACGTGCTGGCGGGCGAACTGGCCCGGCACGCCGACCACCGGGACGCGTTCGCCGCCTACGAGGCGACGATGCGGCCGTACGTGGCCAAGGCGCAGCGCGTGTCGTCGCTCGCGCCCCGACTCGCCGCGCCGTCGAGCGCGCTGGGCATCCGGGCGCTGCACGCCGCGCTGGGTCTCGCCTCCTCCCCCGTCGCGACCAGGCTCGCGAGCCGCTTCGCCAACCCGCCGGCGGACGCGATCGAGCTGCCGGAGTTCGCCGCCAGCCGGTGACTTGGCCCAAAAAGCAGCACTGAAACTGGCCCTGCGCATCGGGCCGATCGGGTTCTACCGTGGTGGCATGAGCACCAAGGTGGACTTCTACTTCGACCCGATCTGCCCGTTCGCCTGGATCACCTCCCGCTGGATCCTGGAGGTGGAGCGGCAGCGGGACCTGGACCTCACGTTCCGGGTGATGAGCCTGTCCGTCCTCAACGAGGGGCGCGCCGACCTGCCCGAGCGCTACCGGCGGCTGTTCGACGTCGGCTGGGGGCCGGTGCGGGTGTGCGTGGCGGCGGCGCGGGAGCACGGGCTGCCGGTGCTGCGCCGGCTCTACACCGCGCTCGGCACCCGGCTGCACAACCAGGACCGGCCGGTGACGGACGAGCTGATCCGGGAGGCACTGGCCGAGGCGGGGCTTCCCGAGGACCTGGCCTCCGCCGCCGCGACCACCGAGTACGACGAGGCGCTGCGCAGGAGTCACCACGAGGGCATGGACCCGGTGGGCGAGGAGGTCGGCACCCCGACGATCCACGTCGACGGCGTCGCGTTCTTCGGGCCGGTGCTGTCCTCGATCCCGCGCGGCGACGAGGCGTTGCGGGTGTTCGACGGCGTGCGACTGCTCGCGGGCAACCCGCACTTCTTCGAGCTCAAGCGCACTCGGACCGGGGACCTCGACTTCGACTGACCGTGTGGCAGGATCCGCGTCCGGACACGACGGAGGGGGTTCCATGCGGTACGCGGCCATCGGCGACAGCTTCACCGAGGGTGTCGGTGACGAGCTGCCGGACGGGTCGACGCGCGGGTGGGCGGACCTCGTCGCGACCGGGTTGGCCGCGAGCGGGCCGGTGTCCTACGCCAACCTCGCCGTGCGCGGCCGGTTGCTGGAGCCGATCGTCACCGAGCAGCTGGAGGCGGCGCTCGCGCTGGAGCCGACGATGATCACGTTCAACGGCGGCGGCAACGACATGATGCGACCCGGCGTCGACCCGGCGAAGCTGGTCGCGCTGACCGAGCACGCGGTGCGCCGGTGTGCCGAGGCCGGTGTCCGGCTGGTGCTGCTCAGCGGCGCGGACCCGTCGGTCGGGCTGCCGTTCGGCCGGGTGGTCCACCGCCGCGGCGGGGTGCTGACCGCGGCCGTCGCCGCCCTGCGCGAGCGGCACGACTTCACGTTCGTGGACGTGTTCAACGACGCCGAGATCCGCAGGCCCGCGTACTGGTCGCCGGACCGGCTGCACCTCGCCCCGCGCGGTCACCGCCGGGTCGCCTCGCTGGTGCTGTCCGCGCTGGGCCACCCGACCGAGGCCGAGGTGGTCGCGCCGGTGGCGGGCGAGGGCGTCCGGCGGTTCACCACCGAGGTCCGGTACTACCGCGAGCACGTGCTGCCGTGGTTGCACCGCCGGGTGCGCGGCCGCTCCTCGGGTGACGACCGGACCGGCAAGCACGTGGAGTGGACGACGCTCTGACCCGGGGTCAGCCCTGTTCCAGCACGGACAGCACGTTGCCTGCCGGGTCCTTGAACCACGCGATCAGCGGACCGCCGAGCCGGAACACACCCCGCTCGTCCACGCCCTCGTACCGCTCGAACGCGACGCCGGCCGCGGCCAGCCGGTCCACCGCGGCCTCGATCTCCGGCACCGGGAAGTTGAGGACGGTGAACTCGGCGGGCACGTGCGCGTCGCCCTTCGGGTAGACCAGCACCTCCTTGCCGGGCGCGAGGCGCAGGGTCAGCATCCCGTTGCGCTCCTCGACCTCGACGCCGAGCGTGCCGCCGTAGAACTCGCGCGCGGCGGCCACGTCGTCCACCGAGAACCCGCTGAACGCCTTGGCGGTGTCGAACACGGCTGCTCCGATCGTCGGGGTGCGCTGGCACACCCATCATCGGCCACGGCGGCGGTGCGCGCTCAGGCGGTCGTCACGCCGGTCAGGAACAGGTCGAGCAGTCGGGACGGGCCGGTGCGCGGGCCGCTGTTCTCGCGCACCCACGCGGCGGCGGAGATGACGTCGACCACGTCCCTCGGCTCGACGTCCGCGCGGACCCGACCCGCCGCCTGCGCGGTGCGCAGCAGGGTCTCGGCGCACTGCTCCATCGCCGCGCAGCCGGCGTGCCAGTAGCTCTGCTCGTCGTCGACGCTGCGGGTGAGCAGGGTGACCGCGCCGCGGTAGGTGCCGCAGTACTCGACCGCGCGGTGCAGCCAGTCGACCAGCGCGGGCAGTGGCGGCAGCGTGTCGGCGGCGTGCGCGCCCGCCTCCAGCAGCGCGGTCAGGCCGTCCCGCAGGCTCGCCTCGACCAGCGCCTCGCGGGTCGGGAAGTGGCCGTACAGCGTGCCGATCGCCACGCCCGCGCGCCGCGCGACCTCCTCGACGGACGCGCCGGTGCCCTCCGCCGCGAACGTCTCCCGCGCCACCTCGAGGATCGCGTCGTAGTTGCGCCTGCCGTCCGCGCGCACCGGACGGCGCGCCAGGCGTGGTCCGTTGTCGGGCACCGCGCTCCCCCACTCAAGTCGAACCGGACTCGGTTTCGAGTCGCCGTCGACCATCATACGGATCACGACCGGCGGAGTCCGGCGGCGGCCACCACGACACCGAGCAGCGCCACGCCCGCGCCCCAGGCGAAGGCCGCCCCGAACGGGTTGCCGCGCGCCGCGCCGAACGGGAGCAGCAGCACCGCGAGGCCGAGCAGGCTGCCCACGGTGAGCGCGGTCTGCGCGACACCGGCCGTGACACCGGCGTCCGAAGGCGGCGCCGAGGAGAGCGCCAACACGGTGAACGGCACCACGGCGAGCCCGACACCCAGTCCGATCACCACCAGCTGCGGCAGCACGCCGGTCGGGTAGCCGCCTTCCACCCGGCTCAACCAGGCCATCCCGACCGCGACCACCACCAGGCCGCCGACACCGCGCACGCCCGGCCGCACCCTCACCAGCGGCCCGAACCGCGCGGCCACCAGCAGCGCCACCGCGAACGGCAGCAGCGCGAACCCGGTGCCCAGCGGCCCGAAACCCAGGCCCGCGTGCAGGTACTGGGACAGGAAGAACAGGTACGGGCCGAGTACCGCGGCGAGCAGGAACAGGCACGCGAACGCGCCGAGCCGCACCCGGTCGGCGACCACCCGGGCGGGCAGCAGCGGGTCCGCGGCACGCCGGTCCAGCGGCACGAACAGCCCGAGCAGCAGCACGGCGACGACCAGCGGACCGATCGTCCACCCGGACGCCCACCCCGACTCGGCCGCGCGCACCAGCCCGTGCACGCCGGCGGCCAGGCCGAGCGCGGCGACCAGCGCGGGCAGCCCGACCGGTCGCGCGGTCCGCGTCTCCCCGGGCGGCAGCACGGTCCGGCCGACCAGCGCGAGCGCCGCCGCGACCGGGACGGTGACCAGGAAGCTCCACCGCCACCCGGCCGTCGAGGTCAGCACGCCGCCGAGCACCATGCCTGCGGCCGAGCCGAAGCCGGTCACCGCCGCGTAGACGCCGAACGCGCGCTGCGCCCGGTCGCCGGCGAACACCGAGGTCAGCAGTGCCAACCCGGCCGGTCCGGCGAGCGCGGCGGCGGCGCCCTGCGCGACCCGGGCGGCCAATAGGAAGCCGAACCCGGGCGCGAGACCGGCCGCCAGCGAGGCGACGGCGAGCAGCGCGACGCCGAGCAGGAACACCCTGCGGTGGCCGAGCACGTCGCCGAGCCGCCCGGCGGGCAGCAACAGGCCGCCGAACGCCAGCAGGAACCCGTTCACCAGCCACGACCCGGCCGGCACGCCGACGCCGAAGTGCGCTTGGACCTCCGGCAGCGCGACGGTGACCACCGTGGTGTCCAGCTGGAGCAGGAACTCCGCGCCGACGATCACCGGCAGCACGAGCGCCCCCGCGGTCCGCGTGTGCACCATGACCAACCCCCCATTAAGTCGAGTTCAACTCGAGATGCTGGAAGCTAGCACGAGTTGAACTCGACTTGATGGGTGATCCACTCCGCGGGATCGACGGAGGGTTCGCGCTACACCAGCGGTGCGAAGAAGAACGTGTCGCGGCGGGCGAAGCGGCCGTCGGCGGCGAACTCGAAGAAGTCCGCGAACCTCAGCGCCACCTCGGTGTCGTCGTGCAGGACGCCCGCGAACGAGCCGTGCACGGCCACCGCGCCGTCGTCCTCCACCACCTTCACGACGGTGTGCGCGCCCGAGCGGATCACCCGGGCACCGCCGTAGAACGCGGTCAGCTGCTCGTGGCCCGCGATCGGCTCGTAGCCGGGCCGGTGGTAGGTCGCGTCGGGCGCGAATAAGGCGACCAGGCCGGGCACGTCGCCCCGGTCCACGAGGTCGTAGTAGTGGCGCACGGTGGCGACGCGGTCGGTGTGGACGGCGGTCATGGCGGTTCTCCTCACGAGAGGTGGGCGGACAGGACGGCGGCGATCGCCGCCAGGGGGTCGGGCCCGGTCAGGCCGCCGTGGGTGGCGGCCACCGGGTGCACGTCGACGCGCCCGGTCACGTGCGGGAGCCACGCGTCCGGTGTCGGGTCGTCGGGCGACTTGCCCAGGGTGGCGTGGAACACGTGCACGTCACCGGCGAACACTTCGGGCCGGTGCCGGTCCTGGAGGCCGACGTGCGCGGCGAACACTTCGGGCAGCGGCGCGCCCGGACCGAGGTCGGCCAGCAGGCCGCCGCCGTCCCGGAGCACCCGGTCGAACTCGGCCCGGCTCAGCGGGCCGGGCGGTGGGACGTGGCCGAGCGAGGCCAGCAGCGGCGCGAGCACGTCGTCCGGCGCCGGCGTGACACCGGATCCGGTCGTATCCGGGTAGCCGTCGAGCAGCGCGACCACGCCGAGCTCCTCGCCCACGGCCCGCAGCCGGACCGCCAGCTCGTGCGCCACGATCGCGCCGAACGACCAGCCGAGCAGGTGGTACGGCCCGTGCGGGCGCACCGACCGGATCACCTCCAGGTAGTCCGCCGCGAGCGCGCCGAGGTCGGCCGGGATCGGACCGGTCAGCCCGCGCGCCTGGAGCGCGTACACCGGCCGGTCCGGCTCCAGGTGCGGCAGCAGCCCGAAGTAGTCCCAGCCGAGCCCGGCGGCCGGGTGCACGCAGAACAGCGGCGCGAGGTTCCCCTTGGCGCGCAACGGGATCAGCACGCCCAGCGGGTCACGCCCGCCGGTGGTGCCCAGCCGCGCGGCCAGTTCCGCCGGGGTGGACGCGTCGAACAGCAGCCGCAGCTCCAGCCGCACGCCCAGCTCCGCGCGCACCCGGGACACCAGCCTCGACGCGAGCAGCGAGTGCCCGCCCCGGTCGAAGAACCCGTCGTCCGGACCGACCGACGGCACGCCCAGCACCTCGGCGAACAGCGCGCACAGCACCGCCTCCCGGGCGGTCGCGGGCGGTCTGGTCGAGCGGACGCCCGCGGCGGGCGCGGGCAGCGCGGCCCGGTCCAGCTTCTCGTTGGGCGTCAACGGCAACGCGTCCAGCAGCACGAAGGCCTCGGGCACCATGTAGCGCGGCAGGAACCCGGCCAGCTCCACCCGGGCCCGCTCGACGTCGAACCCGTCGCCGGGCACCACGTACCCGGTCAGCACCTGCCGACCCGGCTGGTCCTCGCGCACGACCACGGCGGCCTGCGCGACGTCCGGCCGATCCCACAGCGCGGCCTCGATCTCGCCGATCTCGATCCGCAGGCCGCGGATCTTGACCTGCCGGTCGGCCCGGCCGTGGAACGCGAGCCGCCCGTCCGACCGCCACCGGACCAGGTCGCCGGTCCGGTACATCCGCTCGCCCGGCGCGCCGAACGGGTCGGCGACGAACCGGTGCGCGGTCAGCCCGGGGTTGGCGTGGTACCCGCGCGCCAACCCGACGCCCGACACGTACAGCTCGCCCACCACGCCCGGCGGCACCGGTCGGAGGTGCTCGTCGACCACGTGCACCCGGTAGTTGTCGATCGGCACACCGATCGGCGGCAGCTCCGGGTCGGGCCCGACGATCTCGCCGGTGGTCACCACCGTGCACTCGGTGGGGCCGTAGGTGTTCCACAGCACGAACCGGGTGCCCGGCACCGGCCGGCGCCGCAGCACGTCCCCGCCGGTGTGGACGGTCCGCATCGGCGAGGCCAGCAGCACCGGGTCGTCCAGCATCGACTCCAGCCGCGGTGTCGCCAGGGCGCACGCGGTGATCCCGCTCTCGGCCAACCACGCGGGCAGCGCCTCGGCGTCCTCCAGCACGTCCTGCGCGGGCAGGTGCAGCTCGACGCCGAGCGCCAGCGCGGGCCAGATCTCGGCGACGGCCGAGTCGAAGCCCTGCGCGGACAGGTAGGCCATCCGGTCGCCCGGCCGCAGGTCGAGCGCCTTCGCGGTCCACGCGGTCTGGTTGGCGAAACCCCGGTGCTCGACCACGACGCCCTTGGGCCTGCCCGTCGAGCCGGACGTGTAGATCACGTACGCCGCGTCGAGCCCGGCCACCCGCGCGCCCGGGTCGGTGGCCGGGCGACGCGCGATCGCCGGACCGTCCACGTCGAGCACCACGGCGGTCGCGTCGGAGCCCGCGACCAGGTGCGCCAACGAGGACTGGGTGACCACCACCGGCGCGCCCGCGTCGGCGAGCATGTAGGCCAGCCGGTCCGGCGGGTAGGTGGGGTCGACCGGCAGGTAGGCCGCGCCGGTCCGCAGCACGGCCAGCAGGGTCAGCACGTTGGACGTGTCCCGGTCCAGGCACACCCCGACGATCGTGTCGCGACCCGCGCCGAGCGCCATCAGGTGGTGCGCCAACCGGTTCGCGCCCGCGTCCAGCTCCGCGCGGGTCAGCCGGCCGTCGTGGCCGACCAGCGCGGTGGCGTCGGGTTCCCGCCGCGCGATCGCGGCGATCACCTCGTGCACCGGCCTCGGGTCGAACGGCACCGCGGTGTCGTTCCACGTCCGCAGCAGGTCGCGCTCGGCGTCGGTCAGCACGTCGACCGCGCTCAACGGCGTGGCCGGGTAGGACAGCACGGTGCCCAGCAGCCGCACCAGCCGGTCGACCAGCGTCCGCGCGGTGCCCTCGTCGAACCGGTCCACCGCGTACTCCAGGCACACCTGCACGCCGACCGGTCCGGTCGCGTCGACGTCCTGGCCGAACGCGAACGCGAGGTCGCCCTTCGCGCCGCCGGTGGTGGTCGGCTCGGTCCGCACGGTCAACCCGGGCAGCCCGAGCTGGTCGTCCTCCGGCCCGTCCACCCCGTCCTGGAGCACCACGGACACCTGGAACAGCGGGTGCCGACCGCCGGACCGCTCGGGGTTGACGCGGCCCACCACCCGGTCGAACGGCACGTCCTGGTGCGCGTACGCGGCCAGGTCGGCCTCGCGCACCCGGTGCAGCAGGGTGGTGAAGTCCGGGTCGCCGGACAGGTCGACGCGCAGCGCCAGCGTGTTGACGAACATGCCGACCAGACCGTCCAGGTCCGCGTGGTCCCGGCCGGCGACGACGGTGCCGACCACCACGTCCGCGCCCGCGCCCATCCGGTGCAGCAACGCGGCGACGGCGGCGTGCAGGACCATGAACACGGTCGCCTGGTTGGCCCGCGCGATCCCCACGACGGCCCGATGCAGGTCCGCGTCGAGGTGCGCCCGGACCTCCGCGCCCACGTTGTCCGACACGGCGGGTCGCGGTCGGTCGGCGGGCAGCCTGAGCTCGTCGGGCGCGCCCGCCAGCGCGTCGGCCCAGTACCCGAGTTGGCGGCTGAGCGTGCTGTCCGGGTCGTCGGTCGAGCCGAGCCTGGCCAGGTGCCGCACGGTGTGGTCGGCGTACTGGATCGGCAGCGGGGTGAAGTCCGGCGCCGTCCCGGCGGTCCGCGCCCGGTAGGCCGTCGCCAGGTCGCGCAGCAGCACGCCGGTCGACCAGCCGTCGGTCGCGATGTGGTGCAGCGCCAGCAGGAGCACGTGCTCCTGCGGGCCGACGCGGAACACGTGGGTGCGCAGCGGCAGGTCGGCGGCGAGGTCGAACGGGCGCGCCACGGCCTCGGCGAGCGCGTCGGCGGTCCAGTCGGCGACCTCGAACGGCGGTCGGGCGGGTCGGACCTCCTGCCGCCAGCCCAGGTCGTCCTCGGGGAACGCGGTGCGCAGCGCCTCGTGCCGCTCGACCACGTCGACCACGGCGGCGCGCAGCGCGTCGAGGTCGAGCGAACCGGTCAGCCGCAACGCCAGCGGCGCGGTGTAGGCGTGCCCGGCGACCTCGGCGGCCAGTCGCACGCCCTGCTGCGCGGGCGAGAGCGGCACCCGGTCCGGTCGGGTGAGCACCTGCGGCTCGGCGGCCGCGGAGGTGTCCAACCGGGCGTCGAGACCGCGCGGCGTCGGGCTGCGGAACAGGTCGCGGATGCCGAGTTCGACGCCGAACACCGAGCGCAGCGACGCGATCAGCCTGGCCGCGAGCAGGGAGTGGCCGCCCAGCTCGAAGAACCCGTCGTCCAGCCCGACCGCGCCGGTCAGCCCGAGCACGGTCGTGAACAGGTCGCACAGGATCTCCTGGCGCGGCGTCCGCGCCTGGGCGCCGCCGCCGGCGGTCCGGTCCGGCGCGGGCAGCGCCCGGCGGTCGAGCTTCCCGTTGGGTGTCAGCGGAAGCGCGTCGAGCACCACGGCCGCGCCGGGCACCAGGTGTTCGGGCAGGTGCTCGGCGGCGTGCGCCAGCAGGTCGCGCGGCGTCGCCGCGGTCACCGCGTAGGCGACGAGCCAGGTGCCGCCCGGTCCGTCCGGTCGCGGCACCACCGCCACCGCCGTGACGTCCGGTCGCGCGGCCAGCACCGCCTCCACCTCGGCGGGCTCCACCCGGAAGCCGCGGATCTTGACCTGGTCGTCGGCCCGGCCGAGGTAGACCAGGTCGCCGTCGGGTCGACGGCGCACCAGGTCGCCGGTCCGGTAGAGCCGCTCCCCCGGCGCGCCGTGCGGGTCGGCGACGAAGCGCTCCGCGGTGCGGCCCGGTTGGCCGAGGTAGCCGTGCGCGAGTCCCGCGCCCGCCACGTACAGCTCGCCCACCACGCCCGGCGGCACGGGTTCGAGCCGGTCGTCCAGCACCAGGGAACGCTTGCCCGCCAACGGTGTCCCGATCGGCACCACCGCGCCCGCCCAGTCGTCGGGCACGGTGAACGCGGTGGTGAAGCCCATGCTCTCGGCCGGGCCGTAGCCGTTGACCACGCGCGGTCCGGCGGGGCAGTCGCGCACCGACCGCACGTGCGCGGCCGACGCCGACTCGCCGCCGGTGAGCGCCCACCGGACACCGGCGAAGAGATCCGGGTACTCGTCCCACAGGTGGTTGAACAGGCTCGCCGAGGCGTCCAGCACGGTCACCCCGTGCTCGCGGACCAGCCGGGCCACCACGGCCGGTTCCGGTCTTTGGCCGGGGTACAGCACGGACGTGCCGCCCGCCATCAGCGGCCCGAACAGCTGGGTGGCGAACGCGTCCCAGGACACCGACGCGCATTGCAGCCACACCTCGCCGAACCCGGCGTAGTCGTGGCCGACGAGCGTGCCGACGACGGCCCGGTGCGGTGCGCCGATCGCCTTGGCCGTGCCGGTGGAGCCGGAGGTGAACATGACGCACGCCAGGTCCTCCGGGCCGGTCACGGGCGCGGTGAAGTGCCGCGGCACCACGTCTTCCAGGCGCACGGTCGGCGCGTCGACCGGTGACGGGCGGTCGGTGAGCACCAGCCGCACCGGCACACCCGCCGCCATCGCGGCCAGTCGCGCGGCCGGGAAGTCCACGTCCAGCACCAGGTACGCGGCGCCCGCCTTGAGCACGGCGAGCAGCGCGACCGCCATCGGCACGCTCCGTCCGATGTGGACACCCACCACGTCGCCGCGCCGAACCCCTCGGGCGGCGAGGAACCCGGCGACGCCGTCGGCCTCGGCGTCCAACCGCGCGTAGTCGACCCGCTCGGCGCCGGCCACCAGCGCGACCGCGTCCGGTGTGCGCCGGGCCTGTGCCGCGACCAGTTCGTGCACGGTCGCGGCCGGCGCGGGCGACGGGGTGGCCGCCAGCAGCGCGGCCCGCTCCCGCGGCGCCAGCACGTCCAGGTCCCACACCGACCGGTCCGGTCCCGCCGCGACGCCGTCCAGCAGCCGGGAAAGCCTGCCCAGCAAGGACTCCGCGGTGGACCGGTCGAACCGCGCCTCGGAGTACTCCAGCACGCACGTGACGCCCGCGTCGCCCTCCCGGACCACCAGGGTCAGGTCGAACTTGGCCGCGCCGTTGCCCGCCGACTCCACCGACGTGACCAGTCCCGGGAAGCCGGGGTCGGCCGCCGTGCCGGCGGTTTCCGCCAGCACCAGCACCTGGAACAGCGGGTGCCGTCCCGGCGAGCGCACCGGGTTCAGCTCCTCCACGAGCCGGTCGAACGGCACGTCCTGGTGGCCGAACGCGTCGAGCGAGCGATCGCGCACCCTGGTCAGCAGGGTGCGGAACGACGGGTCGCCGGACAGGTCGACGCGCAGCACCAGCGTGTTGACGAAGAACCCGACCAGGTCCTCCAGCACCTCGTCGGTGCGGCCGGTGACCACGGTGCCGAGCGGGATGTCCGGCCCGGCGCCGGTTCTGGCCAGCAGCGCGGCGAACGCGGCCTGCGCGACCATGAACAGCGTCGCGCCGCACGACCGGGCCAGCGCGCCCAGTGCCCGCGCCGTGCCCGGGTCGAGCGCGATCTCGACCACGTCGCCCCGGACGTCGCCCTCGACGCCGGGCCGGTCGGCGGGCAGCGCGATCTCCTCGGGCAACCCGGCGAGCGCGTCCCGCCAGTACCGCAGTTGCCCGCTGAGCACGCTGTCCGGGTCGTCGGCCGAGCCGAGCAGTTCCCGGTGCCACAGGGCGTAGTCCGGGTACTGCACCGGCAGCGGCTCCCACGTCGGCGCGCCGCCGCCCAACCGGGCCGCGTAGGCGGTCGCGAGGTCGCGCAGCAGCGGACCGGTCGACCAGCCGTCGCCGACGATGTGGTGCAGCACCAGCACGAGTTCGTGCTCGTCCGGGCCCAGCGCCCGCAGGTGCGCCCGGAACAGCAGGTCCTCGGCCAGGTCGAAGGTCTGGGCCGCGACCTCGCCGGGCGGCGTGTCGCCGTCCACGACCTGGATGACCACCTTGGCGTCGTCCAGCACCCGCTGGCGCGGCTCGCCGTCGACGGTCGGGAACGTGGTGCGCAACGCCTCGTGCCGCGCGACCACGTCGGTGAGCGCGGACTCCAGCGCGTCGGTGTCGAGCGCGCCGCGCAGCCGCAGCGCGATCGGGATGTGGTAGATGGCGCCGACACCCTCGTGCCGGTCGAGGAACCACAGCCGCCACTGGGCGGGTGACAGGGGTATCACAGGGTCTCCTTGGGCCGGGGCCGCAGAACGGGCCGGGACGCTGCGGCGCGGGCCTGCGGCAGGTGCCCGACGAGCTCCGCGACCGTCGGGTGGTCGAACACGGTCCGCATCGCGAGTTCCACGCCGAACACCGAGCGCACCCTGGCCACCAGCCGCATCACCAGGATCGAGTGGCCGCCGAGGTCGAAGAAGTGGTCGTCCACGGTGACCGCGGGCAGGTCGAGCAGCTCGGCGAACAGGCTGCACAGCAGTTCCTCGTGCGGCGTGCTCGGCGCGCGACCGGTGGACCTCGCCTCCGGCGCGGGCAGCGCGGCCCGGTCGAGCTTGCCGTTGGAGGTCAGCGGGAGCTGGTCCAGCGCCACCACGGCGGAGGGCACCAGGTGCTCGGGCAGGTGCCGCGCGGCGAACTCGCGCAACCCCTCCGTGCCGCCGACCACGTAGGCGACGAGCCGCTTGTCCCCCGGCCGGTCCTCGCGGACGACGACCTCCACCTGCCGCACGTCGGGCCGACGGGCCAGCGCGGCCCGCACCTCGCCCGGTTCGATCCGGAAGCCCCGGATCTTGACCTGGTCGTCGGCCCGGCCGAGGAAGTGCACGACGCCGTCGGCGTCCTGGCGGACCAGGTCGCCGGTGCGGTACATCCGCTCGCCGGGCGCGCCGAACGGGTTGGCCACGAACCGCTCGGCGGTCGCGTCGGACCGGCCGAGATAGCCGTGCGCCAGACCGTCGCCCGCCATGTACAGCTCGCCGGGCGTGCCGGGCGGCACCGGACCGAGGTGCCGGTCCAGCACGAACACCGCCTTGCCGGTCAGCACCCGGCCGACCGGCACGCTCACCCGGTCCAGGTCACGCCGCTCGACCCGGTGGCACAGCGTGAAGACGGTGTTCTCCAGCGGCGAGTAGCCGTTCACCACCCGCAGCCCGGGGTGCCGGTCCAGCAGCACCCGCAGGTGCGGGATCGACGCGGGCTCGCCGCCGGTCATCACCTCGCGGACGTCGTCGAACACGCCCGGCGACTCGTCCACCAGGAAGTTGAGCAGGCTCGCGGACACGTGCAGCACGGTGATCCCGTGCTCCGGCACCAGGCGCGCGATCCGCGCCGGGTCCGGGATCTGGCCGGGTTGCAGCACGCACGACGCGCCGGAGAGCAGCGCGCCGAACAGCTCCAGCGCGAACGCGTCCCAGGACACCGGCGAGCACTGGAGCCACACGTCGTCCGGGCTGAACCGGACGAAGTCCTGACCGGTCAACGTGGTCACGAACGCGCGGTGCGACACCACGACGCCCTTGGGCTTGCCCGTCGAGCCCGAGGTGAACATGACGCACGCGGGTCCGTCCGGCACCGCGCGGTCGGCGAACGCGTCGGGCTCACCGGCGGTGTCGGCCAGGCGCACCGTCCGCGCGCCGATCCCGTCCGCGCCGATCACCAGCACCGCGTGCTCGGCCAGCGCGCGCAGCCGGTCCACCGGGTGGTCCGGGTCGAGCGCCAGGTAGGCCGCGCCGGCCTTGAGCACGCCTTGCAGCGCCACCACCAGGTCCGCGCCGCGCGGCAGGCACACCGCGACCACGTCGCCGACCCGGACGCCCTCGGCGACCAGCCGGTGGGCGACCCGGTTGGCCCGCACGTCCAGCTCGCCGTAGGTGAGCAGCCCGTCCTCGGCCACGACCGCCGGCGCGTCCTCCCGCCGGGAGGCGACCAGCGCGGACAGCGTGCCGTCGGTGCGCGGCCGGTCGACGTGCCGCCGGGTGGCGGCCTGCCGCTCCTCGGGGGTCAGCAGGTCCACTGTGGACACCCGCTGGTCCGGATCCCCCGCCACGGCGGCGAGGAAACGGACCAGCCGGTCGGCCGCCGCGGTGACCGTGGCGCGGTCGTAGAGGTCGGTGGCGTACTCCAACTCGCCGACCAGCCCGGCGGGCGCACCCTCGGCGAACCGCTCGCGCAGGCCCAGCGTCAGGTCGAACTTGGCGGCGCCGGTCGGCGCGGGCACCTCGGCCACCGCGAGGTCGCCCAGTTCCAGCGCGCCCTCGGCGTTGTTCTGCACCACGAGCATCACCTGGAACAACGGGTGCCGCACCGCGGTGCGGGTCGGGTTCAGCTCCTCGACCAGCCGGTCGAACGGCTGGTCCTGGTGCTCGTGAGCGGCCAGGTCGTACCGGCGGACCCGGGTCACCAGGTCGCGGAACGTCGGGTCGTCGGACAGGTCGGCGCGCAGCACCAGGGTGTTGACGAAGAACCCGACCAGCTCGTCCAGCGCCTCGTCGGACCGACCCGCGACCGGCACGCCGATCGGCACGTCCTCACCCGCGCCGAGTCGGGACAGCACGGCGGCGAAGGCCGCGCGCAGCACCATGAACACCGTCGACCCGGTCGCGCGGGCCAGTGCCACCAGACCCCGGTGCGCGTCCGCGTCCACGGTCACCGGCACCAGGTCGCCCCGGTGCGTCGGCCGGGCCGGTCGCGGTCGGTCGGTGGGCAGGGTGGCCTCGTCCGGCAACCCGGCGAGCGCGCCGCGCCAGTGCTCCAGCGCGTCGGTCAGGTCCAGTTCCCGCTGCCACACCGCGTAGTCCGCGTACTGGACCGGCAGCGGCGGCCAGAACGGGGCCCGGCCCGCGGACCGCGCGGCGTAGGCGGTGCCGAGGTCGCGCAGCAGCGGTCCCATCGACCAGCCGTCGCCCGCGATGTGGTGCACGACCACGACCAGCACGTGCTCGTCCGCGCCGACCTCGGCGAGCAGCACCCGGATCGGGCTCACCCCGAGGTCGAACGGCCGGCGCGCGACCTGGGCGACGACCGAGTCGACGTCCGCCTCGACCCGGCGCACCGCGGCGAACTCCACCTCGGCGGTCGGCAGCACGTGTTGCGCCGCGACGCCCTCGTGCTCGCGGAACACCGTCCGCAGCGCCTCGTGCCGGCGGACCAGGTCGCCGAACGCGGCGCGCAGCGCGGGCACGTCGAGCGGCCCGGTCAACCGCAGCGCGATCGGCACGTGGTAGGCCGCGCCGGGTTCCTGCACCCGTTCGACCACCCACAACCGTTGCTGCGCCGAGGACAGCGGCAGCGGGTCGGGCCGCTCGACCGGCACCACGGCGGGGCGGGCGCGGCCGGCGGCGTCCAGCTTCGCGTCGAGCGCGGCGACCGTCGGCGCGTCGAACACCTCGCGCAGCGCCAGTTCCACGTCGAGCGCGCCGCGCACCCGGGCCACCAGCCGGATCGCGAGCAGCGAGTGCCCGCCCAGCGCGAAGAAGTCGCTGTCCACGCCGACCTCGTCCACGCCCAGCAGGTCGGCGAAGATCCCGCACAGCACCTCCTGGCGCGGGGTGCGCGGCGACCGGGTGGACGGCCGGGCCTTGGGCAGCGGCAGCGGCCCGCGGTCGAGCTTCCCGTTGGGCGTCAACGGGAGTTCGTCCAGCACCAGCACCGCCGACGGCGTCATGTAGGACGGCAGCGCGGAGAGGTGCTCGCGCGCCTCCTGCTCGGTGATCGTCGCGCCCGCCACCGGCACCACGTACGCGACGAGGTGCTTGCCGGTGTTCGGGTCGTCGTGCACCACCACGGCCGCGCGGCCGATCCGCTCGTGCGTGGTCAGCACCGCCTCGACCTCGCCCGGCTCGACCCGGTACCCGCGGATCTTGACCTGGTCGTCGGCCCGGCCGACCATCTCCAGCACCCCGTCGGGTCGCCACCGGCCGAGGTCGCCGGTCCGGTAGACCCGGCCGTTCGGCCACGCCACGAAGCGCTCCGCGGTCGCGCCCGGCCGGTTGAGGTAGCCGTGCGCGAGCCCGTCGCCCTCCAGGTAGATCTCGCCCACCACACCCGGCGGCACGAGGTTGAGCGCGGCGTCCAGCACGTGCACGGTCGTGTTCGCGATGGGCGCGCCGACCGGCGGCACGCCGACCACCTCGGTGACGTGGTGGGTGGCGACGAACACCATGCTCTCCACCGGGCCGTAGCCGTGCACCAGCCGCACGTCGGGGTACTCGCGGACCAGCCGGTCCAGGTGCGCGACCGAGGGCGCCTCGCCGCCGGTCATCACCTGGCGCACCACCTCGAACACCTCGGGGTGGGTGTCCAGCACCGCCGCCAGCAGGCCCGCCGAGAGCCACATCGTGGTGACGCCGTGCCGCGGCACGAGGTCGGCGATGACCGCCGGGTCGGGCGACTGGCCGGGCGCCAGCACGCAGGTGCCGCCGTGCAGCAGCGAGGGCCACAGCTCGAGCACCATGCCGTCCCACGGCACCGGCGCGATCTGCAACCAGGTGCCGGCGAAGTCCACGTAGGACTGGCCGAGGAAGGTGCGCGCGATGGACCGGTGGGTCGACATGACGCCCTTGGGGGTGCCGGTCGAGCCGGAGGTGAACAGCACGCAGGCGACCGCGTCGGCCGGCACCGCCACGCCGGGTCGGGTGTCGTCGTCGGCGGCCGCGAACCCGGCGGTGACCAGGAACTCCAGGCCGGCCGCGGCCTTGACCGCCTCGATCCGCTCGGCCGGGTGCGACACGTCCAGCGGCACGTACGCGCCACCGGCCTTCAGCACGCCCAGCAGTGCCACCACGAAGGCCACCGACCGCTCCATGAGCACCCCGACCGGGTCACCCGCGCGGACACCGTCGGCGCGCAGCCGGTGCGCGACCCGGTTGGCCCGGGCGTCCAGCTCGGCGAACGTCACCCGCTTCTCGCCCGCCACCAGCGCGACCACGTCCGGGCCCGCGTCCACCCGTGCCTCGAACAGCTCCACCAGCGAGCGGTCGCGCGGGTAGTCGACGGTCGTCGCGTTCCACTCGGCGATCCGGGCGCGCTCGGCGTCGAACAGCACCTCCGCGCGGGACACCGGCGCCGCCGGGTCCACCTCGGCGGCGACCCGGGCGAACCGGGCCGCCAGCACCTCGGCGGTCCGCGCGTCGAACAGGTCGGCCGAGTACTCGAGCGACCCGGTCAACCCGGCCGGGCGGCCCGCCTCGTCGGTCGTCTCGGTGAGCATCAGCGCGAGGTCGAACTTGGCCGTCTCGACCTCGACCTCCACCGGCTCGACGTCCAGGCCCGCGAACTCCGGTCCGGTGGGCGCGGGCTGCACCGCGACGAACGCCTGGAACAGCGGGTGCCGCGCGGGCGAGCGCACCGGGTTCAGCTCCTCCACCACCCGGTCGAACGGCACCTCCTGGTGCTCGTACGCGGCCAGGTCGGCCTCCCGGACCCGCTCGACCAGTTCGCCGAACGTCGGGTCCGCGGACAGGTCCGTGCGCAGCACCAGGGTGTTGACGAAGAACCCGACCAGGTCGTCCAACGCCTCGTCGGACCGGCCGGCGACCGCGGTGCCCAACGGCACGTCCTCGCCCGCGCCCAGCCGGGACAGCAGCACCGCGAACGCGGCCTGCACCACCATGAACAGCGTGGCGTGGTGGGAGCGCGCCACCGCCAGCAGCCGGCGGTGGGCGTCCGCGTCCAGCTCGACGGGCACCTGACGACCGCGCCCGGTCGGCACGTCCGGCCGCGGCCGGTCCACCGGCAGGGTGATCTCCTCGGGCAACCCGGCGAGCGACTCGCGCCAGTGGTCGACCGGCTCGGTGGCCAGGAACTCGCGCTGCCACAGCGCGTAGTCCGCGTACTGCACGGGAAGCGGCGTCCAACCGGGTGCGTGCCCGGCCAGCCGGGCCCGGTAGGCCTCGGCCAGGTCGCGCAGCAGCGGTCGCCAGGACCAGCCGTCGGTCGCGATGTGCTGCAACACCAGCAGCAGCACGTGGTCCTCTTCGGACAGCCGGTGCAGCACGGCCCGGATCGGCAGGTCGACGGCCAGGTCGAACGGCTCGGCGACGGCCTCCTCCAGGGCGGGCGGCCACTGCGCCGCCACCACCCTCAGCTCGGGCGCGACGTCGGTCAGCACCCGCTGCTCGGGCACGCCGTCGCGGTCCGGGAACACCGTCCGCAGCACCTCGTGCCGCTCCACCACGTCCGCCAGCGCCGACCGCAGCGCGGCCACGTCGAGCGGTCCGCGCAACCGCTGCGCCATCGGCACGTGGTAGCTGGAGCCGGCGTCTTCCATCCGGTCCAGGAACCACAGCCTGCTCTGCTCGGCGGACAGCGGCACCGGGTCGGGTCGGACCGCGCGCCGCACCGCGAACCGCGCCGGGTCGAGGGAGTCGGCGAGCGCGTCCAGCCCGCGCACGGTCGGCGCGCGGAACACGTCGCGCAGCCCCAGTTCCACGCCCAGCGCGCCGCGCACCCGGCTCACCAGCCGGGCCGCGAGCAGGGAGTGACCGCCCAGCGCGAAGAAGTCGTCGTCCGGCGACACCGACTCGACGCCCAGCAGCTCGGCGAAGACGTCGGCCAGGATCTGGCCGCGCGCGGTCCGCGCGGTCTCCCCGCCGGACGAGGCGATCCCGGGCGCGGGCAGCGACGCGCGGTCGAGCTTGCCGTTGGCCGTGCGCGGCAGTTCGTCCAGCACCAGGTAGGCCGACGGCACCAGGTGGTCGGGCAGCCGGGACACGGCGAACGCGCGCACCGCGGCCGGGTCGACCGCGCCGACCACGTAGGCCACCAGGCGCGGGCCGTCGACCACGACGACCTCGGCCTGCCGCACGTCCGGGTGGTCGTGCAGGGCCGCGGACACCTCGCCGGGCTCGACCCGGAAACCGCGGATCTTGACCTGGTCGTCCACCCGGCCGAGGAACTCCACGACACCGTCGGCGTCCTGGCGCACCCAGTCGCCGGTGCGGTACATCCGGCCGCCGAACGGGCTCGCCACGAACCGCTCGGCGGTCGCCGCGGCCTGGCCGAGGTAGCCGAACGCCAACCCGACGCCCGCCATGTACAGCTCGCCGGGCACACCGGGCGCGACCGGGCGCAGCCGGCGGTCCAGCACGTAGACCTGCTTGCCCGCCAGCGGTGTCCCGACCGGGATCGACCGGCGGCCCAGGTCCGCGGCGGTGACGTGCCTGGTCAGCGTGAAGATCGTGCTCTCCAGCGGCGAGTAGCCGTTGACCAGGCGGATGCCCGGGTGCCGCTCGAGCAGCAGCCGGACGTGCGCGGGCGACGCCGCCTCGCCGCCGGTCATCACCTGGCGCACCCCGCGCAGCGCGTCGGGGTACTCGTCCAGCACGAAGTTCAGCAGGCTCGCGGACAGGTGCGCGGTGGTGACACCGTGGCGCGGCAACAACTCCGCGATCAGCGCGGGCTCGGGCGACTGGCCGGGTTGCAGCACGCACGCCGCCCCCGCGAGCAGCGCGCCGAACAGCTCCAGCGCGAACGCGTCCCAGGACACCGGCGCGCACTGCAACCACACGTCGGACGGGTCGAACGCCACGTAGTCCTGACCGGTCATGGTGGCCACGACCGAGCGGTGCGAGGTCAGCACGCCCTTCGGCACGCCCGTCGAGCCGGAGGTGAACATGACGCACATCGCGTCGTCCGGCCGCACGTCGCGGCGCACCGGCTCGGCGTGCGCGGGCGCGCCCTCGGGCGAGCGGAGCGTGCCGGGCAGCACCACGTCCCGGGTCACGGTCAGCACCGGCCTGGCGCGGTCGACCAGGGCGGCCAGCCGGTCCACCGGGTGGTCCGGGTCGAGCAGCAGGTAGGACGCGCCGAGCTTGAGCACCGCCAGCACGGTCGCGACCAGCTCGGGCCCGCGCGGCAGGCACACCGCGACCAGCGAGCGGGCCGGCGCGTCCAGGTGCGCGGCCAGCCGGTCGGCCCACGCGTCCAGCTCGGCGTACGTGGTGCGGCCGTCCTGGTACAGCAACGCGGTCGCGTCCGGCCGCAGTCGGGCCTGGCGCTCGAACTCGGTGTGCACGCAGCCCTCGCGCGGCGCGCCCCGGTCGTTCCAGGTGTGCACGATCGCGTGCCGCTCCGCCGGGTCCAGGATGTCCACAGTGGACACCGATAGGTCCGGGTCGGCGGCGACGGCGGTGAGCAGCCTGGTGTAGCGGGCCAGGATGGCCTCGGCGGTGCCCGGGCGGAACAGGTCGGTGGCGTACTCCAGCACGCACGACAACTCGTCCGCGGTTTCGGTCGCGGTCAGCGTGAGGTCGAACTTGGCCGCGTCCCGGGCCACCTCGACCAGCTCCACCGCGCAGCCGGCGAGCTCGGGCTTCGCCTCGACGTTGTTCTGGAGCACGGCCATCACCTGGAACAGCGGGTGCCTGGCGAGCGTGCGCGCCGGGTTCAGCTCCTCCACGACCCGGTCGAACGGCACGTCGGCGTTGGCGTAGGCGGCGAGGCTCGTGGCGCGGACCCTGGCCAGCAGTTCGCGGAACGTCGGGTCGCCGGACACGTCGGCCCGCACGACGACGGTGTTGACGAAGAACCCGACCAGGTCGTCCAGCGCCTCGTCGTCGCGACCGGCCACCGGCACGCCGATCGGCAGGTCCGTGCCCGCGCCGAGCCGGGACAGCAGTGCCGCGAACGCCGCCTGCACCACCATGGCCGGGGTCGCGTTGTCCGACCGGGCCAACCGGGTCAGCTCGCGGTGCACCGACGCCGGCACGACGGCGGTCACCGCGCCGCCGCGTCCGCTGGATGTCGCGGGCCGGCTGAAGTCGGCCGCCGGGCTCGCCTCCTCGGGCAACCCGGCCAGCGCCTGCCTCCAGTGCGCCACCTGCTCGTCGGCGATCTCGTCCACCAGGTCGCGGTGCCACAGCACGTGGTCGGTGAAGTCCACCGGCAGCGGCGCCCAGCCGGGCGGCGCACCGCCGACCCGGGCCGCGTAGGCGGTCGCGAGGTCGCGCAGCAGCGGCGCGACCGACCAGCCGTCGCACGCCGCGTGGTGCAGCACCAGCAGCAGCACCCGGTGGTCGCCCGCGTCGGCGAGGTGCGCCCGGAACGGCGGCTCCGCGCGCAGGTCGAACGGCCGGTTCGCGGCCGCGACCAGGTCGTCCACCTCGGTCAGCACGGGCTCGGCCGGTCCGACGACCTGGTGGGGCTCGCCGTCCTCGGCCGCGAACACGGTGCGCAGCGGCTCGTGCCGGTCGACCACGTCGACCAGGGCGGCGCGCAGCGCGGGCACGTCCAGCGGTCCGGTCAGCTCCAGCGCGATCGGCACGTTGTAGGCGGCGCTGGGCCCCTGCACGTCCTCCAGCAGCCACAGCCTGCGCTGCGCGGGCGAGAGCGGCACCCGGTCCGGGCGCGGCACGGGGGTGACCGCGCGCCGCCGGGCGCCCAGGGCGTCGAGCCGGTCGTCCAGGGCGGCGGGCGTCGGCCGGTCGAAGACGTCGCGCAGGGCCATCTCCACCCCGAACGCGGTGCGCACCCGGGCGACCAGCCGCGCGGCGAGCAGCGAGTGGCCGCCCAGCGCGAAGAAGTCCTCGTCCGGCGACACGTCCGCCACGTCGAGCAGGTCGGCGAAGATGCCGCACAGCACCTCCTGCCGCGCGGTGCGCGGAGCCCGACCCGCGGCCCTCCGCGCGGTCGGCTCGGGCAGTGCCCGCCGGTCCAGCTTCCCGTTGTGGGTCAACGGGAACGCGTCCAGCACCACGACCGCGGAGGGCCGCGAGTAGTCGGGCAGCGCGGCACGGGCGTGCTCGCGCACCGCCTCGGGGTCGACGTCGCCGACCACGTAGGCCACCAGCCGCTTGCCGGTCACCGGGTGGTCCCGCACCTCGACCACCGCGCGGGTGACGCCGGCGCAGGTCAGCAGCACGGCCTCGACCTCGCCCGGCTCGACCCGGTAGCCGCGGATCTTGACCTGGTCGTCGGCGCGACCCAGGAACTCGATCGTGCCGTCCGCGCGCCACCGGCCGAGGTCGCCGGTCCGGTACACCCGGCCGTGCGGCCAGGCCACGAACCGCTCGGCGGTCGCGGCGGGCCGGCCGAGGTAGCCGTGCGCGAGCCCGTCGCCCGCCAGGTAGATCTCGCCGGTCACACCCGGCGGCACCGGGGTGAGCGCGGCGTCCAGCACGTGCGCGGTGGTGTGCGCGATGGGCGCGCCGACCGGTACCGCGCCGTCGACCTCGGTGATCTGGTGGGTCGTGCCGAACACCATGCTCTCGACCGGGCCGTAGCCGTGCACCAGCCGCAGGGCCGGGTACTCGCGCACCAGCCGGGCCAGGTGCGGCAGGGACGGCGAGTCGCCGCCGGTGACCACCTGGCGCACCGCCGCGAACACCTCGGGGTGGGTGTCGAGGACGGCCGCGAGCAGCCCGGCGGAGAGCCACAGCGAGGTGACGCCGTGCCGCTCGACCAGCCGCGCGATCACCGCGGGCTCCGGCACCTGACCGGGCGCGAGCACGCACGTGCCGCCGATCAGCAGCGGCGGCCACAGCTCCAGCATCATCGCGTCCCAGGACACCGGCGCGGACTGGAGCCAGGTCTGCTCGAAATCGGCGAAACCCTGCCCGAAGAACATCCGGACGATCGACCGGTGGGTGGACATCGCGCCCTTGGGCGTGCCCGACGAGCCGGAGGTGAACAGCACGCACGCCAGGTCGTCGCCGCCGACCGCGACGCCGGGTCTGGACGCGTCGGCGGCGGGGGCGAAGTCGTCGGTGACGGTGATCCGCAACCCGGCCTCGGCGGACACCGCGGCGATCCGCTCGGCCGGGAACGCCGGGTCCAGCGGCACGTACGCGGCGCCCGTCTTCAGCACGCCCAGCACGGCGGCCACGTAGGCGGGCGAGCGGTGCACCAGCACGCCGACCAGCCCGCCCCGGCGCACGCCGTCGGCCAGCAACCGGTGCGCGACCCGGTTGGCGCGCTCGTCCAGCTCGCGCGCCGACACGGTCTCCTCGCCGAACACCAGCACGGTCGCGTCCGGGTCCTCGTCCACGTGCGCCTCGAACAGGTCCACCAGCGACCGGTCACGCGGGTAGTCGACGGCGGTGTCGTTCCACCGCGCCAGGTCCACGCGCTCGGCGGGCAGCAGGGTGTCCACAGTGGACAGCCGGGTGTCGGGCGCGGCGGCGAGCCGGGACAGCAGCAGGGCGAACCGGTCGGCCAGCGCGGCGGCGGACGGCTCGTCCCACAGGTCGACCGCGTAGGTCAGCCAGCCGCGCACCTCGCCCGCCACGTCGGTGAGGTCGAACGTCAGGTCGAACTTGGCCGGGTGCAGCTCGGCCGACCCGGTCTCCACGGTCAACCCGGGCAGCTCGGGCAGTTCGTCCGGGGTGTTCTGGAGCACGAGCATGGTCTGGAACAGCGGGTGGCTCGACAGCGAGCGCTCCGGGTTCAGCTCCTCCACCAGCCGGTCGAACGGCACGTCCTGGTGCGCGTAGGCGGCCAGGTCGGTCGCCCGCACCCGGCCGAGCAGCTCGCGGAACGTCGGGTCGCCCGAGACGTCCGTGCGCAGCACCAGGGTGTTGACGAAGAACCCGACCAGGTCGTCCAACGCCTCGTCGGACCGGCCGGCGACCGCGGTGCCCAACGGCACGTCCACACCCGCGCCCAGCCGGGACAGCAGCGCGGCCAACCCGGCCTGCAACGCCATGAACAGCGTGGTGCCGGTGGACTCGGCGAGCCCGGCCAGCCGGTCCCGCGCGGTCGCGTCCAGCACCACGGGCACCGCCGCGCCCCGGTGGCTCGCGGCCGACGGGTGCGGGCGGTCGGTCGGCAGCGGCACCTGCTCGGGCAGGTCGGCCAGCACCTCGCGCCAGTGCGCCAACTGCTCGGCCAACTCGCTGTCCGGGTCGTCGGCGTCGCCCAGCACCTCGTGCTGCCACACCGCGTAGTCCGCGTACTGCACCGGCAACGGCGCCCACCCCGGCGCGTGCCCGGCCAGCCGGGCGGCGTAGGCGGTGCCCAGGTCGCGCCCGAGCGGCGCCCACGACCAGCCGTCGGTCGCGATGTGGTGCACCACGAACAGCAGCGCGTGGTCGGTTTCGGACAGTCGGAGCAGCACCGCGCGCACCGGGTGGTCGACCGCGAGGTCGAACTCGTGCGCGGCCTCGGCGAGCATCACCCGCTCCAGGTCGGCCTCGGCGACGTCAACCACGGCGAACGGCGCGGGCGTGTCGACCACGAGTTGGCGCGGTTCGCCGTCCACCTCGGGGAACACCGTGCGCAGCGCCTCGTGCCGGTCGACGACGTCGCCGAACGCCGCTTCGAGCGCGTCGGCGTCGAGGTGCCCGCGCAGCCGGAGGAAGTGCGTGGCGTTGTAGAGGGCACCGGCCGGTTCCAGCCGGTGCAGCAGCCAGAGCCGGCGCTGGGCGGAGGACAAGGGGATCACAACGTCTCCTTCTGCCGGGGCCGCAGCGCGGGCCGGACTTTCCTGGCGGGTACGAGACGGCCGGCGAGGTCGGCCGCGGTCGGCGCGTCGAACACCGCGCCCACGGGAAGCTCGACGCCGAGTTCGCGGCGGATGCGCCCGATCAGCCTCATGGCGAGCAGCGAGTGGCCGCCCAGCCGGAAGAAGTCGTCGTCGGCCGACACCGACGGCACGCCGAGCACGTCGGCGAACAGCGCGCACAGCGCCCGTTCCCGCGGCGTGCGGGCGGCCCGGCCGGTCGACACCGGCTCGGCGACGGGAGCGGGCAGCGCGCGGCGGTCGAGCTTGCCGGTGCCGGTGCGCGGCAACTCCTCCAGCGCCACGAACGCGGCCGGCACCAGGTGCTCGGGCAGCCGGTCCCGGGTCGACGCGCGCACCGCGTCCGGGTCGACGTCGCCGACGAAGTAGGCGACCAGCCGCTGGTCGCCCGGCCGGTCCTCGCGGACCACGACGGCCGCCTGCCGCACCCCGGGGTGCGCGCGCACGGCGGCGGCGACCTCGCCCGGCTCGACCCGGAAACCGCGGATCTTGACCTGGTCGTCCACCCGGCCGAGGAACTCCACGACGCCGTCGGCGTGCTGGCGGACCAGGTCGCCGGTCCGGTACAGCCGGCCGCCGAACGGCGAGGCCACGAACCGCTGCGCGGTCGCGCCGGGCAGGCCGAGGTAGCCGTGCGCGAGGCCCAGCCCGGACATGTACAGCTCGCCGGGCGTACCGGGCGGCACCGGCCGCAACCGGTCGTCCAGCACGTGGATCCCCTTGCCGCGCAACGGCGTCCCGACCGGGATGCCGCGCCGGTCCAGGTCCGCCCGGACGATGTCGTGGCACAGCGTGAAGATCGTGCACTCCAGCGGCGAGTAGCCGTTGACCAGGCGCAGGTGGGGGAAGCGGTCGAGCAGCGCGCGCACCAGCGCGGGCGGCACGACCTCGCCGCCGGTCATCACCTGCCGCACCCCGGCGAACGCCTCGGCGTGCTCGTCCACCAGGAACCCGAGCAGGCTCGCGGAGAAGTAGCCGGTGGTGACCCGGTGCCGGACCAGCAGGTCGGCGATCGACGCGGGGTCGGGCGAGCGGCCGGGTTGCAGCACGCACGTGCCGCCGGAGACCAGCGGTCCGAACAGCTCCAGCGCGAACGCGTCCCAGGACACCGGCGAGCACTGCAACCACACCTCGCCCGGGCCGAACCCGACGAAGTCCTGTCCGGTGAGCGTGCCGACCAGCGCGCGGTGCGGCGTCAGCACGCCCTTCGGCACGCCGGTCGACCCCGAGGTGAACATGACGCACGCGGCATCCTCGGCGGTGACCGGGACTTCCGGCGAGGTCGAGGGCAACCCGCCGGTGTCCGGCCAGGTCTCGTGGTCGAGCACCACCCGGATGCCGGCCCGCTCGACCACGGCGGCCAGCCGGGCGGGCGGCAGCGCGAGGTCCAGCACGGTGTACGCGGCGCCCGCCTTGAGCACGGCCAGCACCGCGACGACCAGGTCCGCGCCCCGGGTCAGCCGCACACCGACCACGTCGCCCCGGCCCACGCCGAGCGCGATCAGGTGGTGCGCCACCCGGTTCGCGGCCGCGTCGAGCGTCGCGTAGTCCACTGTGGACTCGTCGGCGACGAGCGCCGTGGCGTGCGGCGTGCGGGCGGCGGTCCGCGCCACCAGCTCGTGCAGGGTCGCGGTGATCTCCCGCGGTGCCGGCGCGACGCCGCGTTCACCGGGCAGCAGCACGTCCACGTCGGCCACCGGGGTGTCCGGCGCGCCGAGCAGCGCGTCGACCAGCGCGACGAACCGGTCCGCCAGGGTGGCGACCGTGGCGCGGTCGAACAGGTCGGCGGCGTACCGGAGCGTGCCGACGAGCCCGTCGTGCTCGGTGAAGTCGAACACCAGGTCCGCCTTGGCCCGGTCGACCTCGACCGGGATCTCCGCCACCGCGAGGCCGGGCAGGACCGGTGCCGGCCGCGGCGGCTGGAGGACCAGCAGCGTCTGGCACAGCGGGTGGCGACCCGGCGCGCGGTCCGGCCGCAGGTGCTCGACCAGCCGGTCGAACGGCAGGTCGCGGTGGGCGTGCGCGGCCCGGTCGGTGTCGCGCGCCCGGCGCACCAGCTCGCGGAACGTGGGCGCGCCGGACAGGTCGGTGCGCAGCACCACGGTGTTGACGAAGCAGCCGACCAGGTCGGCCACGAGGTCGTCGTCCCGGCCCGCGACCACGCCGCCGATCGGCACGTCCAGGCCCGCGCCGACCCGGGACAGCAGCGTCGCGACCGCCGCGCGCACCACCGTGTACGGCGTCGCCCGCTCGGACCTGGCCAGTGCCACCAGCTTCGCGTGCGCGTCCGCGCCGACCCGGAAGGTCACCGCGTCGCCGGGCCGACGACCCGGCGCGCGCAGCGAGCGGTCGGTGGGCAGCGGCACCTCGACGGGCAGGTCCGCGAGCGCCTCGACCCAGTGCGGCAGGTCGGCCTCGACGTCGACCACCTCGGCGTCCCAGCGCGCGAAGTCCCGGTACCGCACCGGGAGCGGCGCGAACGCGGGCTCCTCGCCGCGGGTGCGCGCGGTGTAGGCGGTGGCCAGGTCGCGCCACAGCGGGCCGATCGACCAGCCGTCGACCGCGATGTGGTGCACGGTCAGCAGCAGCACGTGCTCCCGCGCGCCGCGCACGACCAGGTGGGCCCGCACCGGCGGTGTGGTCGCCAGGTCGAACGGCGCGCAGGCCAACGCCCCCAGGTCGGTGTCGTCCACAATGGACAACGGGAGGTCGACGTCGTCGAGCACCCGTTGCCACGGCGTGTCGTCGTGCACCGGGTACACCGTGCGCAACGGCTCGTGCCGGCGCGCGAGGTCGGTCAGCGCGGCGGCGAGCGCGTCCCGGTCCAGCGGACCGCGCAACTCCAGGGCCATCGGCACGTGGTAGGTCGAGCCGTTGCGCTCGGCCTGCTGCGCGAACCACATCCGGCGCTGCGCGGCGGAGAGCGCGGGCCGGTCGGCCACCGGCCCCCTGGTCAGCGGCGGTCGGCCGGCGCCGGAGGCCATCCGGGCGGCGAGCGCGGCCACCGTCGGCGCCTCGAACACGGCGGGCGCGGGCAGTTCCACGCCGGTGGTCGCGCGCAGCCTGCCGACCAGTCGGGCGGCGGCCAGGGAATGACCTCCCAGCGCGAAGAAGTCGTCGTCCACGCCGATCGGCGACACGCCCAGCACCTCGGTGAACAGCGCGGCCACCGCCTCCTCGGCCGGCGTGCGCGGCGGACCGCCCGCGGGTTCGTGGGCGCGACCGGGCGCGGGCAGCGCGCGGCGGTCGAGTTTCCCGTGGGGTGTCAACGGGAGCGTGTCCAGGAAGACCACGTCGGAGGGCACCATGTACCGGGGCAGCGTGGTCGCGCAGTGCGCGCGCACCTGCGCCGCCGTCACCTCGCCCGCCGGAACCGCGTACGCCACCAGGGTCTTCTCCCCCGCAGGCGTGTCGAGCGCGACCACCGCGGCCCGGTCCACCAGCGGATGGGCCGCCACCGCGCCCGCGACCTCCGCGGGCTCGATCCGGAAACCGCGGATCTTGACCTGGTCGTCCACCCGGCCCGCGAAGTCGAGATCGCCGTCGGGGCGCAGCCGGCCGAGGTCGCCGGTCCGGTACATCCGGTCGCCCGGCGCGCCGAGCGGGTCGGCGACGAACCGCTCCGCGGTGCGGTCCGGGCGGCCGAGGTAACCGCGCGCCAACTGCGGCCCGGTCAGGTACAGCTCGCCGACCTCACCGGGCGGCACCGGCCGCAGGTCGCCGTCCAGCACCCGGATCCCGGTGCCCGGGGTGGGCGTGCCGATGGGCGTCAACCCCGTGCCGTCGACCGGGTGGCACTCCAGGCAGGTGACGCCGACCGCGGCCTCCGTCGGCCCGTACTCGTTGAACAGGGGCACGCCGAGCGCGGCGCGGAACCGGTCGGCCACCGCGACGGGCAGCCCCTCGCCCTCCGAGGCCACCAGCCGCAGCGGGCCGGACGCGCCGGCGCGCAGGTACTCGTCCAGGAACAGCGGGATCATCGAGGCGACGAACCGGATCATGGTGATCCGCCGCTCCCGCACGGTCCGCGCCAGGTACGCGGGGTCGCGGTGACCGCCGGGCGCGGCCATCACCAGCGTCGCGCCGCGCGCCAAGGTCAGGAACACCTCGATCACCGACGGGTCGAACCCGGACGGCGTCTTCTGGAGCACCCGGTCGCCCGGGCCCAGGCGGTAGTGCCGCTGCACGGCCGCCATCCGCAGCGTGATCGCCCGGTGGGTGATCACCACGCCCTTGGGCTTGCCGGTGGTGCCGGAGGTGAAGATCACGTAGGCGGGGTGGTCCGGCGCGGGACCGACCGGGTCGGGACCGTCCACATCGGACCACGCGGCCACCTCGTCCGGGCCGAGGACCACGCTCGGGCGTGCCACGTCGAGCATGTGCGCGGTGCGCTCGGCCGGGTAGTCCGGGTCGAGCGGCAGGTAGGCGGCGCCCGCCTTGACCGTGCCCAGCAGGGCGACGACCAGGTCGACCGAGCGCGGCACGGCGACGGCGACCACCGATTCGGGACCCACGCCCCGTGCGGTCAGGGCCCGGGCGAGGGCGGTGGAGCGGAGGTCGAGCTCGCGGAAGGTCACCACCGTGCCGTCGCACTCGACGGCCGGCGCGTCCGGGCTTCGTCCTGCCGCCCGGTCGAACAGTGTGGGGAGTGTTTCCGGCACGGTGGCACCACCTTCGGTCGCGTCAGGAATTGGCGATGGCGGCGACGAGGCTCGCCGGCCGCAGGTCGGTCCAGGTCCGCTCGATGTGCTCCAGGCACTCGGCGCGGGTCGTGGGACCGTGGGTGGTCGTCCAGCCGGCGGGCACCGCGATCGACGAGGGCCACAGCGAGTGCTGGTTCTCGTCGTTCACCAGCACCAGGTACACGCCGTCCTCGTCCTCGAACGGGTTGGTGGACATGGTTCTTCTCCTTACGGTGGGCGGGAAAACGGGGTGGGTCGGCGGCCGCCGGAGGGGGCGGCCGCCGGGTCAGCCGAGGGTGGCCACGGCGCTGTCGTAGGACTGCGCCACCCGGTTCAGGGCGGTGAGCAGGCCGGTGGAGCCCAGCGGCTCGGTCGTGCGGCGCGGCGCCTCCACGGGCATCGCGCCGACCGTCGACCAGCGCAGCCACCCGTGCGCGTCGACGTGGCTGCGCGCCGCGCCCGCGTTGTCCGGGTGCAGGCAGAACGGCACGTCGAGCAGACCGCGCCGGAACGCGTCGAGCAGCGCGGCGCCGGGGTCGTCGGACAGCTCGAGCACCGCCTCGACCAGCCGGGTGGCCTCGGCCAGCACGCCGGTGTCGACCACCGGAGGGCCGGTCCACGGCACACCGGCGCGCGCGGCGTCCTCCAGCGCGGCCACGTTCTCGGCCACGGTTGGGATCCGGTGCGCCTCGGCGACGGTCTTCACGATGATCCGGCGCGCGCCGGCCCGCACCGCGAGCCGGGCCGCGTCGGCCATCAGCAGCCGGGCACCGGTCGGCGTGCCCGGGAACACGCCCATGTAGGCGTACAGCACGACGTGCCAGTCCACGTCCGGCAGGAACCGGGCGGCCAGCGCGCGCAGCGCCGTGATCGCCTCCGCGTCCTGGTCGGCGTTGGTCTGCTGGGTGTAGCTCAGCGACACGCTGCGCACGCCGTGGTGCCGGAAGAACACCGCCTCCAGCAGCGACAGCGCCACCAGCAGGCCCGGCGGGCACAGCTGGCCCATCATGCAGCCGCCGAAGGTCTCCAGGTGCCCGTCGAACTCCTCGCAGGCCTCCGACCAGTGCGCCACGGAGTCGCGCAGCGGACGGCGGCTGTAGGGCAGGCAGTACGAGACGGGTCCGCCCTCGGTGGCGTCCAACCCGGCCGCGGTCAGCGCCCGGAACACCGCGCGCGGGTCGGCCGAGCCGTGCCGCACCTGCACCGGGAAGTCGGCGTCGGCGACACCGTCGAGCACCGCCCTGGTGGTGGCCGCGTCGTGGGTGACGATCGGGTAGCCGTTGAGCCCGACACCCGACCGCAGCGCGGCGCGGGCCGCCTCGTGGTCGCCGACCCTGGTGTAGCTGTCGACGGTGATCGTGCCGACGGTCGGCGCGTCGGCGTTCTTCACGGCCAGCAGCCCGGCGCGCATCACCTCGGGCGAGTCCATCCCCATCCGGGGCTGCACCACCAGGAGCGAGCGCCCGACCGCCGCCGCGAAGGTGTTCACGACGCGCTTCCCGCCAGCCGCAACGAGCCGAGCGAGGACAGGAAGGCGGTGAACCGGGACACGGCGCCGGCGTCGTCGAACACGTCGGTGAACCCGGCGGCGCGCAACGCGTCCGCGCGCTCCGGCTCGTGGCCGGTGGTGCCGAGCTTGCCGCCGATCACGACCGGCACGTGGTCGAGCACC
Organism: Actinosynnema sp. NPDC020468; assembly: GCF_040642015.1. NCBI lineage: Bacteria > Bacillati > Actinomycetota > Actinomycetes > Pseudonocardiales > Pseudonocardiaceae > Actinosynnema > Actinosynnema sp. NPDC020468. The sequence continues at coordinate 10,097 of NZ_JBFAEO010000020.1, read as the reverse complement.
CGCTCGGCGCGCACCGCGGCGAGCGACCTGGGCCCGTCGTGGTGCCCGTGGCCGTTGACCGTGCTGAGCACGACCAGGTCGGGCGGCGCGTCGACGCAGGACCGCGCCAGCAGGTCCGGCGGCACGCACGCGCCGAGGTTGACCACCCGGTGCCCCGCCTCCTCCAGCAGCAGGTGCAGGTAGACGAGGTTCCAGGTGTGGGAGTCGGAGGCGGTGCTGGACAAAACGATGTTCATGACTGCCCTTCTCGACGGCGGGTATCGAAACGGGTTCTCAGGTGAGCGGGGACAGCGCGAGATCGGCGGGCTCCGGGTGACCCGGCTGCCACACGTCCTCGGCGGACAGGTCGCCCGGCGCGTACTTGCCGAGCGCGCTGATCAGCAGCCGGGCCTCGAAGGCCAGGCACTCGACCAGCCGGCGCAACCCGTGCTCCGGGTCGGTGTCGACCGCGATCAGCGCGGCCCGGCCCAGTCCGACCGCGGTGGCGCCGAGCGCGAGCGACTTGACCGCGCGCACGCCCTCCCACATCCGGCCGGTCGCGAGCAGGCACCCGGTCGGCGGGCCGATCCGGCGCAGGCACTCGGCGAGCGGGAGGCCGACGTGGTCGAGGAACGCGGTGGGCGCCCAGCCCGTGCCGCCCTCGGCGCCGTCGACGGTGACGGCGTCCGCGCCGGCTTCCCAGGCGACCGCGGCGGCCCGCGCCACGTCCCGGCCGGGGTGCAGCTTCACCCACACCCGGGCGCGCGGGAAGTTGTTGCGCATCAAACGGATCTGGTGGCGGAGGATCTCGTCGGTGAACGTGCCGGGACTGCCCGAGCGCAGCACGCCCGGCCCGTCCCACAGCGCGTCGATCGCGTACTGCGCGTCGACCCGGGCGGCGGCCGCGCGGTCGAGCACGGTCATGCCGCCCAACCCCGGTTTCGCGCCCTGGCCCACCTTCAGCTCGAACCCGAGCCGGCCGGACTCCAGCAGCGGCTGCGCGGACGGGTCGCTGTAGACCAGGTTCCACACCTCGGCGTCCGCGTCCTCGGTGCTCTGCTGCACCACGACGCCACCGGTGTCCGGCGCGGCCTCGTCCAGGTACGCGCGGACCCTGGCCAGCAGACCGGTGGTCGTCGCCCGGTCCCGCGAGTAGCCGGTGACCGGCACGACGTTCTCGCCGATCACCATCGGCACGCCCAGCGCGCCCGCCTGCCTGCTCGCCGCCACCGACACCTCGGAGCTGCCGATCCGGGTGGAGCCGAACGCGGACAGGAACACCGGCAGCGCGGAGCGGAAGCCGCCGACGGTCGTCGCGAGGTCCACATCGGACTGGAGCGGCTCGCGGCCCAGGTCGATCAGCTTCTCCAGCCGGCGCGGCACGAACACCGGCGGCACCAGCCTGGCCGCGTCGAGCCCGTCGCCGGGCGCGGTGCTCTGGCCGTAGACCTCGTGACCGTAGGACTCGACCGGCGGGAACGCCTCCGCGGCGCCGTTGCGGGCCCGCGCGCGGACCTGCTCCTCGGGGAAACCGCCCGCTCTCACGGCGACACCTCGCCGGGGATCTTCGGGAAGGCGTTGACCTGCCACACCGCGTCCAGCCCGGTGAGGAACCGGTTGAGCCGCTCCAGGCCCATGCCGAACCCGGCGCTGCGCGGCACCCCGGCCTTGATCGCGTCGAGGTACCAGCGGTACTTGGCCGGGTTCTCACCGGTTTCCCGCATCCGGGTCACGATGGTGGCGTAGTCGGCCTCGCGCTCGCTGCCGCTGACGAGCTCGCCGAACCCGCCGGGCGCGATCAGGTCGAAGTTGCGCAGCCGACCCGGCTCGGTGGTGCTCTCCCGGTCGTAGAACCCGCGCGAGCCCTTGGGGTAGTCGGTGACGAAGAACGGCCGGGAAGCCTCGTGGGACAACAACTCCTCGTTGTCCCAGGCGATCTCGGCGTCCGGGCTCTGCTCCTGGCCGAGCCGGCGCAGCGCCTCGACGGCCTCCCGGTGCGCCAGCACGTCGAACGGCCCGTCGAGCAGGTCGGCGAACGCCAGCGGGTCGCGGCCCAGCACCTCCAGCTGGTCGGGCACGTCGGCCAGCACGTGCCGCACCACGTGGGTCAGCAGACCCTCGGCGATGGCCATCACCTCGGTGCGGGTCGCGCCCGCCACCTCCACGTCGATCTGGTGGAACTCCGCGAGGTGCCGCCGGGTGTTGCAGGTCTCCGGCGGTTCGGCGCGCACGTTGGGCGCGATGAAGAACAGCTTGTCGAACGCCAGCAGCGACGCCTGCTTGTAGAGGATGCCGCTGGTCATCACCTTGTAGCGGTGGCCGTAGTAGTCGACGTCGAGCTGCTTCGAGCCGCGCGAGCCGGGATCGGTGACCGGACCGATGATCGGCGGCAGCAGCTCGGTGAAGCCCTGCCCGCCGAGGTACGCGCGCGTCGCGCCCAGCAGCGACTGCTGGACCCGCATGGCGGCCCTGGTGGTGTCCGAGGCCAGGTGGTCGGCCGTGGCTGGTGGCCTGCGGTCGACCGTGGTCGTGTGCTCCATGTGCTTGTCCACCTCGGGTCTCGTCGGGTCAGCTCGCGGCCGGCGGCACGATCACGCGCCGCCACCCGCCCGGGTCCGGCGCCGCGCCGCGCTGGGTGTCGACCAGTTCCTGGCGCAGCCGGCGGGTGACGGGACCGGCCGTGCCGTCGCCGATCACCCAGTCGCCGTCGCGGTCGCGCACCGAGCCGACGGGCGTGACCACGGCCGCCGTGCCGCACGCGAACACCTCGGTGATGAGCCCCTCCGCGCACTCCGCGCGCCAGCGGTCCACCGAGATCCGCTCCTCGCCCGCCCGGTAGCCGAGGCGGTCGGCGAGCACCAGCAGCGACTCGCGGGTGACACCGGGCAGCAGCGTGCCGGTCAGCTCGGGTGTGACGACCTCGGTGCCGGTGGAGGTCTGCCGCACGAAGAACAGGTTCATGCCGCCCATCTCCTCGACCCACCGGTGCTCGGCGGCGTCGAGCCACACGACCTGCTGGCACCCGGCCTCGCGGGCCAGGTTCTGCGCGACGAACGACGGCCCGTAGTTGGCGGCGCACTTGACGTCGCCCGTGCCGCCCTCGACGGCGCGGCTGTGCTCACGGCTGACCAGGACGGACACCGGCGCGAGCGCCTGGTCGCCGAAGAAGCCGCCCGCGACGAACGCCATCAGCAGGAACCGGTACTCCGCCGACGGGCGCAGCATCAGGTTCGGCTCGGTCGCGAACATCAGGGGGCGCAGGTAGAGGCTGATCGACGGGTCGGCGGGCAGCGCCGTGTGGTCGAGCGACACCAGGTCGTCGATCGCGCCGAGGAACGCGTCCACCGGCAGTTCGGGCATCGCGAGCCGGCGCGCCGAGCGCTGGAACCGCAGGGCGTTGCGGTCGGGCCGGAACACCGACACCGAGCCGTCGACGCCGCGGTGCGCCTTGAGGCCCTCGAAGATCACCTGCGCGTAGTGCAGCCCGATGGTGGCCGGGTGCAGCGAGAGCGGCTCGAGGGGCCCGACGCGCCGGTCGTGCCACCCCTCGCCCTCGGTCCAGGTCAGGCTCACCACGTGGTCGGTGAACGCGTCGCCGTGGCCGGGGCTCACCGCGGGTGAGGACAGCTGCGTGGTCATGATCGGGTCCTTTCTTGGAGGTCGTCGCGCGCGGAGTCGTCACGCGGTTCGGTGCGGTGGGTGCGCGCCCCGGGCCGTTCGCCGTCGGCGACGACCGGCTCCAGGACGCGCCGGGCGCCCGGGGTGGCGGGCTCGTCCGGGCTCGGCCCGGTGGTCGCCCTCGGGGCGGGGTCGCCGTGCGCACCGGCCGCGACGGGGTCGAGCGCGGTGCCGTCGTGCGGGGTCGACACCGCGGCGGCACCCGGGCCGACGTCGTCCCGCGGGTCCGGTACCGCGGTGTCGGACGAGGCGTCCGGCGCGGGGTCGTCGTCCAGGCGGAGGTTGCGCACGTGCGGGCGGGAGAGGGCGAAGAGGAGGAGGGCGGCGAAGGCCGCGCCGAAGCCGATCGCGGTGGTACCCAGGCCGACGGTGCCCGCCAGCAGGCCGAAACCGGCGATCGCGACCGGCGCCAGGGCGTCGTCGGTGAGGCTGAGCACGGAGCTGACGCGGCCCACGTACTCCTCGTCGACGGTGGCCTGGAAGGCGCCCGAGAGCATCGGCGAGGCCAGGCCCGCCACCACGCCCAGCACGAACATCCCGGCCAGCGACACCCCGTACCCCGCGGTGCCGACCACGCCCAGCGCCGCGGCCTGGACGAACAGCAGCAGGATGGCGGCGCGCAGCGGTCGCTCCGGTCGCCGGCGCAGCGCGCCGAGCGTGCCCACGGCCGCGCCGACGCCGATCGCGCCGGTGAGCCAGCCGAGGCCCACCGCGCCCCACCCGCGCTGGGACACGTGCAGCGCGAGCCCGATCGCCACCACCGGCGACACGAAGACGTTCAGGCCGGACAACGTGATCACCAGGTCGCGCACCCTCGGCGTGGCGCGCAGGTAGCGGAACCCGTCACCCATGTCGGCGCGCACCGAGCCGCCGGAGGCCCTCGCGAGCGTGCGCCGGGGTTTGACCACCAGCAGCACGCCCAGCACCAGCACGAACGACAGCAGGTTGGCCGCCATCGCGCCGGACAGTCCCCAGACCAGCAGCAGGATCCCGCCCAGCGGCGCGCCCAGCACGCTCGCGATCCGGTCCATCAGCTGGCGCAGCGCGGACATCCGGACCAGCTCGCCGCGGGCGACCAGCTGACGGGGGAACGCGCTGGACGCCGGCACGTAGAACGCCTCGGCCACGCCGAACAGGAGTCCGACCGCGATCAGCAGCCCGGCCGAGACGCCGGCGGCGGCGAGCACGACCAGCGCGCCGGCCAGGACCGCGATCCGCGCCACGTCGGCGATGAGCATCATCCGGCGCGCGTCGACCCGGTCGGTGAGCGCGCCGCCGAGGATCGTCAGCAGCGCGCGGGGCACGGTGGCGCAGGCCAGCACCAGTCCGGCCAGCTTCGGGTCGCCCAGCTGCACGGCGGTGAACGCCAGCGCCACGAACCAGATCTCGTCGCCGACCAGCGAGACACCGGTGGCGAACACCCAGCCGAGCGCGCGGCGGTCCCGCCACAGCGACGGCGCCACCACCTCGTCGGGCGGCCGGTCGGGACGTGCCTGGGGATGCGCCGGACTCATCGGGCCCTCCGAGTGGTTTTCGTCGCCCGCCGGTGCCGGCGACGATGGCCAATCTCGGGTAACGCGCTATCGCGCCGACATCACGGCACGATCGAGGGGGCTATCCTGGTTTCGCGAGGCATTTCCCGGCCACCCCTAATCCGAGGCTTGACCTGCGGCGATAACTTCTCGCTAAACGCTCGGTACCCGCAGGATAGCGGCACGATCACCTTCGTGATAAGCCCGGGATTCCACCGGGACCTAACTTTTGGGGCAGCCGGAAACCGCCACCGCCGCACCATCAGGAGAACACCATGTCGCTCACCCGGATCGCCACCGCCACCGCCGTCGGCGCGCTCGTCCTCGGCTTCGGCGCGGCAACCCTGGGAGTCACGTCGGGCACCGCGACGGCCGCCACGAACCCGTGGGACGGCAGAGCGCTCGGCACCAACCCGTGGGACGGCACACCCGCGTCGGGCGGCGACACCACGCCCGCGCCGGGCAGCAACCCGTGGGACCTCGCGCCGACGCTGACCACCCCGGCCGGCAGCAACCCCTGGGACTAGCCCTCGGCGGCCACGGCCGTCGGCGCGAACGCGGAGGAGCGTTCGCCGAGCCGGGTCAGCACCCGGGCCAGGTCGAGCCGGATGCCCGCGGCGCCGCAGTGGTCCAGGATCCGCTCCCGGACCACCAGCGCCTGCTCGAAGTAGTCCCGCGCCTCGGTGTCCCGCCCCAGCGCGACGGCGACGTCACCGAGGTCGCGCAACAGGTGCCCCTCGCCGATCACGTCGCGGCTCTCCCGCACCATGTCCAGCACCCGGCGCAGGGTCCGCGCGGCCTGCCGGTGCTCGCCGGCGCGCACCTGCACCTGACCCATGCGCCGCAACGTGTGCGTGACGCCGCCGACGTACCCGACGGACCGGCAGATCTCCATCGCCTCGGCCAACTGCGCCCGCACCTGGTCGTGGTGCCCGTGCCGGGACAGCACGTCGGCGCGCTGGGTCAGCACGATCGCCCGCCCCACCACGTCCTCGGCGCGGTCGAAGTCGCGCAACGCGTCGGCGTAGAGCACCAGCGCCTGGTCGTCGTCGCCCGCGCGGCGGGCCAGCAGGCCGAGGTCCCGTCGGCACAGCGCGAGCCCGCGCGGGTCGTCCAACTGCCCGAACAACTCCAGCGCGGCCTTGAGCGCGGCCTCCGAGCGGGCCTGGTGGCCGCGGTTGACGTGCAGCGTGCCGAGCGAGCCGAGCACCGCCGCGATGCCCCTGGTGTTGCCCGCGGCGCGGACGGCCGCCAGCGCCTGCTGGTGGGTGCGCTCCCAGTCGTCCAGGTAACCCCGGGCCTCGTACAGCGTCACGGACGTGACGGCGAGGTCCCAGCACAGCTCGTCCAACCCGGCCTCGGCGGCCTGCGCCACGGCCGCGCCGAGGTTGGCCTGCTCGCCGTCGAGCCACTCCATCGGCTCGGCCGCCACCTGCTCCAGGTAGGACACCGGCGGCCGCCACCGCTTCCCGGCGCCGTGCAGCACGGTGTAGTCGCCGCCGTAGATCCGGCGGTGGGCCAGTTCGGCCAGCGCGAGCCACCCGCCGGTGACCCGTTCCACGGCGCGCAACCGGGCTTCCGGTTCCACTTCGGCCAGCAGCTTCTCCCGGGCGAACAACCGCACGATGTCCTGGTAGCGGTAGCGGAACTCGCCGGTGCGCTCGACCGTGGCCACGTCCAGCATCTGCACGTCCACCAGGGGTTCCACCAGGTCGGACGGGTAGGGCGCGTGGTCGTCGAGCACCGCGCCCGCGATCCAGCCGGGCAGTTCGGGGCCCTCGGCGAGGCTCAGCAGGCCGAACAGACCGCGCGAGCGGCGGTCCAACCCGTTGTGGGTCAAGGAGAGGCTCGCCCTGATGGTCATCTCGCCGTGCGCCAGCTCGTCCAGCCGGTGCCGCTCGTTGGCCAGCCGGTCCACCATGGACGCGAGCGACCAGTGCGGCCGCGCGGCGAGCCTGGCCGCGATGATCCGCAGCGCCAGCGGCAACCCGCCGACGGTGCGCACGAGCGCGGCGGCGGCCTCGGGCTCGCGGTCCACCCGGTCCGCGCCGATCACCCGACCCAGCAGTTCCAGCGACCGCGCGTGGTCCAGCACGTCCACCTCGACCTGGCGCGCGCCCGGCACGCCGGTCAGCCGCGAGCGGCTCGTCACCAGCACGGCGCAGGTGGCGCCGCCCGGGAGCAGCGGGGTCACCTGGCTCTCCGCGCCCGCGTCGTCCAGCACCACCAGCACCCGCCGCTCGGCCATCAGCGTCCGGTACATCTCGACCCGCTCGTCCAGTCCGGCCGGGATCAGCGGGCCCGGGATGCCGAGTGCGGGCAGGAACCGGCCGAGCACGTCGACCGCGGCGCTGTGCTCGGCGCGGGTGCCGCGCAGGTCGCAGTACAGCTGGCCGTCGGGGAAGTGCTCGGCGACCCGGTGCCCGACGTGCGCGGCGAACGTCGTCTTGCCGCTGCCGGGCCGACCGGTCACCACGACCACGCCCACGGCCCGGCGCTCGCCCCCGACGAGCACCGACTCGGCCGCGCGGATCTCGTCGTCGTGGCCGACGAAGTCCGCGGTGTCGGCGGGCAGTTGGCGCGGCCGCTCGGTCCGCGGCGCCTCCACCGCCCTGGCCGGTCTCTCCGCGGGCTCGAGCCCGTGGCCCGCCAGGATCGCGCTTTCCAGCAGCCGCAACCGTTCCCCGGGTTCCAGACCCAGTTCCTCGACCAGCAGGTGCCGGCCGACCCGGTAGACCTCCAGCGCCTCGCCCTGCCGCCCGGCGCGGTGCAGCGCGACCATCAGCACGGCGCGCAACCGTTCCCGCATCGGGTGTTCGTGCACCAGCCTGGTGACCTCGCCGACGAGGTCGTGGTGCCGGCCGAGTTCGAGTTCCAGCTCCAGGTAGTCCTCGGTGGCCGCGAGCCGCTCCTCGTCCAGCCGCAAGGCCTTGGTGCGCAACGCCCGGTTCGGCAGCCCGCTCAGGCAAGGCCCGCGCCACAGCGCGACCGCCTCCCGCAGCAGGGCCGCGGCGGCCGCCCGGTCACCGGCGCGCACCGCCGTGCGGGACTGCGCCACCTTGGCCGCGAACACGTGCATGTCCAGGGTGTTCGCGCCCAGCCGGAGCTGGTAGCCGGGAGGGCGGGTGGTGATCGGCAGGTCGACGCCGGCGTCGACGAGCGACTTGCGCAGCCGGGACAGGCAGATCTGCACCTGGGTGCGCGCGGTGTCCGGCGGCAGCTCGTCCCACAGCGCGTCCACGATGTGGTCGGTGCTGACCACCTGGTCGGCTTCCATGAGGAGCAGCGCGAGAACCGCCTGCTGCCGTCCCGGCGTGATGCGCACGGGACCCCTCGGCCCCTCGACCTCGATCGGCCCGAGAATGCGCAGTTCGGTTTTCCGCAGCACCGACTCCATGCGGCCGTCCCCCTTTTGCCCTGCGATCCCGCCGGTCAAATGTATGCAGCTCACAGGTGCTGTGTACATCCGGCGGATGCCCGCGAAATCGGGCCATCCGGAGGCCCTGTTACGACTTCACCTACCCCTGCGCGGGGAAACCGCGGTGATAGCGGCGGGGATGTCGGCGTGCGGCACGCTGGGCGAAGGCACGCGAGAGGAGAACCCATGACGCCCGGCGACCCGCGCATCCCCCCGAGCGCCGCCACCGCCGCCGCGGGCGTCGACCACGTCCGGTTGTCGTACCTGTACCTGGACGCGGGCGACCTGGACGCCTACGCCTCCCTGCTGGACGAGGCGATCCAACTCGCCGAACCGGAAACCCCGCCGGCGTGCGGAAGGGTCGAGGCGACCCGCCGCGCGGCCCGCGAGGACGGCACCCACCAATTGTTCAAAGTCGTGGCGGAAGGCGACTGCGTGGTCGCCGTGGGCCGCTACACGGCCCCCGCCAAAGCCTACGACTTCGCCGACCTCTTCACCCTCTCCCCCGAAGCCCTCCTCCTCACCCGCCACCGCTTCTACTACCTCCCGCCACCCTCCTGATCAGCCGCTCAACACTCCCTCAACAGGGGTCTTCCACGCTGGGACGAGACCGAGCGAAGGAGGACTCCGATGGCGTCCACGACGGTGGGGCACAGACCCCCGGCCACGACCGACGACACCCAGTGGGAGGGGGCCGCGTGAGGGGGGCGCGGCTTTTCCGGCACGGGTGGCGTTAGCGGCACGGTCGGGTGGACGGGCGGCTCCACGGGGTGAATCGGGTTGGCCGTGGGCGGGGTGACGCAGTCCCCTGGGGGTGGTTGCGTCCCCGGCCGGGAGGGGTCGGGGCGGCCGATCGCAAGGGGGAGCTTGTGATGAGCGCATTCCGTGGGGCCGTCGTGTCGTTGCTCGCGGTGCCGTTGGTGGTCGCGGGTGTCGGGGTGGCGCAGGCCGGGCCGGAGGCCCGGGGTGGGTGTGGTGAGGTCGCGAACCCGTCGATCCGCGGGGCTCGGGCGCACTGGGAGTTGAGCTGTGCCGGCGGGCAGATCAGGGTGTCCGGGTACGTGGAGGACACCTCCGCCAACGGGCGGTGCGCGAAGGTGAAGGCCGTGTTCCCCGGTGGTGACTCGGAGTTCAGCGAGCCGGCGTGCCCGGAGGGCAACCGGAAGCACTTCGACTGGCGGCACCCGGGTTCCACCGTGTCGGTGTACCTCTTCGAGTACGAGGTCTGAGGACCCGGTCACGGCTGGGCCGAGCCGGGCGGGGCGCCGCGGACCGCGAGGCGAAACGCGGCGCCGCCCCGCTTCGGCGGGGACCGGGACGCCAACCCGGTCCGCCTGGCGGCTCCCCGTCCGCGACCGGGACGGCGACGTCGTGGTCGTCCCGGACTTCGTCGCCGCCGTGCTCCACCAGCATGTCGCCGGTCCGGTAACCCCGGGCCTCGCCCCAGCCGACGGTCACGCCCTGGTGGCCGGGCAACCGGCGCAACCCGG
>NZ_JBFAEO010000019.1:0-135575 GCF_040642015.1 Actinosynnema sp. NPDC020468 | reverse complement strand
CGTTGTCGAGTTTGGCCGGCGGTAGCGCTGAATGTGCCCCCTTGACACATGCGGTTGGGCTTCGCCCAGGCCATACGGGGAGAACACGAGGCCACTGCGTTGGGCTTGCGCGCCCTGCGGCGCGTGGGGGCGTGGGTTAAGGATTAGGTGTTCGGGGCTGGTGCGGGGACCATGCGGCTGTGGGGTTCTTGGATGCCAATGGGCTTGCGTATCGGTTGCCTGACGGGCGGGAGTTGTTTCGGGATGTCTCGTTCAAGGTCGGGGCCGGGCAGGTTGTGGCGCTCGTTGGGGGGAACGGGGTCGGGAAGTCGACTCTGTTGCGGATTCTCGCCGGGGAACTGACGCCTGCTGCCGGGTCCTCGCGGGTTCAGGGTGGGCTTGGGGTGATGCCCCAGTTCGTCGGGTCGGTTCGGGACTCCTCCACTGTGCGTGATCTTTTGTTGGCTGCTTCTCCTGTCGCGTTGCGGGATGCCGCTCGTGAGTTGGACGAGGTCGAGCTCGCCCTCATGGAGGTGGACGACGAGGTCCACCAGATGCGGTACGCGTCCGCTCTTGCCGAGTGGGGTGAGGTCGGGGGGTACGACGCCGAGGTCCTGTGGGACACGGTGACCGTTGCGGCGCTGGGTGTTCCCTATGACCGGGCTCGGTTTCGGGAGGTGCGGACGCTTTCCGGTGGGGAGCAGAAGCGGGTGGTGCTCGAGGCGTTGTTGCGGGGTGGGGAGCAGGTTCTGCTTCTGGACGAGCCGGACAACTACCTCGACGTGCCGGGCAAGCGGTGGTTGGAGGAGCGGTTGGTGGAGACCGGCAAGGGGGTTTTGCTGGTCAGTCACGACCGGGAGTTGTTGGGGGTTGCCGCCACGCACGTGGTGACCGTCGAGGCGCACTCCGCCTGGACGCACGTCGGGTCGTTCCGGGGGTGGCACTCGGCTCGGGCCGCTCGGATCGAGCGGTTGGCCGAGGAGCACAAGCGGTGGGAGGACGAGCACTCGCGGTTGCGGGAGTTGGTTCGGACGTTGCAGATCCAGGCTCGGATCTCCGAGGTGATGGCGGCCAAGTACCGCGCCATGCAGACGCGGTTGCAGAAGTTCGAGGAGGCCGGGCCGCCGCCGGAGATGCCCGTCGACGAGAAGGTCGTGCCCCGGTTGCGGGGTGGGCGGACCGGTGTCCGGGCGATCACGTGCGAGGGTCTCGAGCTGAGCGGGTTGATGAAGCCGTTCTCGGTGGAGGTGTTCTTCGGGGACCGGGTGGCCGTGCTCGGGTCCAACGGGTCCGGGAAGAGCCACTTCCTGCGGATGCTGGGCGGGGACGCCTCGGTCGCGCACGGCGGTGCCTGGAAGTTGGGCGCGCGGGTGGTGCCCGGGTTGTTCGCGCAGACGCACCAGCACCCCGAGTGGGTCGGGCGGAGTCTGGTCGACATCCTGTGGCACGGCGAGGACGGGCGCTCGGGCAAGGACCGGGGCGCGGCCATGGCGTTCCTGAGCCGGTACGGGCTCGGTGCGTCCGGTGACCAGCGGTTCGAGACGTTGTCCGGTGGGCAGCAGGCGCGGTTCCAGGTGTTGTTGCTGGAGTTGTCCGGCGCGACGCTGCTGTTGCTGGACGAGCCGACCGACAACCTCGACCTGCACTCGGCCGAGGCGTTGCAGCGGGCGTTGGAGGAGTTCACCGGGACGGTGGTCGCGGTGACGCACGACCGGTGGTTCGCGCGGACCTTCGACCGGTTCCTGCTGTTCCGGTCGGACGGGCTGGTCGTGGAGGTGGACGAGCCGGTGTGGGACGAGGCCCGGGTGGTGCGCAAGCGCTAGCGCGGGCCGAGTTGGGCCGTGGCGCACTCGTGTTCGAGGGTGTGACCGCGGTCGGTCCGGGTCCACGAGGTGAGCGAGGCGTTCGGGACCGGGGTGTTGCGCGCGTACGCCAGCAGGTCGCGTTCCGGCAGACCCTCCAGCAGGTAGCGCAGCAGGAACGCGGTCACCTCGTGGCCGAAGAGCAGCACCCGGCGGCCCGGGTGGGCGCGGTCCAGGTCGGTGAGCAGAGCGCGCAGGCGCAGGGTCACGTCGGCCCACGACTCGCCGCCCGGCGGGCGGTAGTAGAACTTGCCGAGCCGGCGCTTGCGGACCACCTCGTCCGGGAAGCGGGCGGTGACGCCGTGGGAGGTCAGCAGGTCCAGCACGCCCAGCTCGCGGTCGCGCAGGCGCTCGTCCACGACGGTCAGCGGGTGGTCGGGCAGGGCCAGGCGGGCGGTGTCGACGGCGCGCCGGTACGGGGAGCTGACCACCACGTCCGGCCACTGCGCGCGGGGTTGCTCGGCGAACCAGCGGCCCAGCGCGGCGGCCTGCTCGCGGCCGGTGTCCGACAGCGGCACGTCCGCGTCGCGCCAGGCGATGTCGATCAGCTCGTGTCCGCCCGACTCGGCGACCTCGCGGGCCACGTTGCCGGTGCTCTCCCCGTGCCTGATGAGTCCGATCCAGCCGAAGTCCACCTCGACCAACTTAGGGTAGAAATCACGCGTGGACCACGTCGACGCGTACTGCGAACGGCTTGACGCGAGCTTCTGGGCTGAACCGCTCAACGCGGTCAGCAACCTGGCCTTCCTGATCGCGGCCGTCCTGCTCTGGGTGCTCTACCGGCCGGCCTCGCGCAGCCTGCGGGCGCTGCCGGTGCTGCTCGCGCTGGTGGGCCTCGCGAGCTTCGCCTTCCACACCCTCGCGACCACGCTGACCAGCGCCGGCGACGTCGGGTTCATCGGCGTGTTCGTGGTCTGGTACCTGGTGTGCTTCGGGCACTGGTTCGGCGGGTTGAGCTGGCCGAAGGCGTGGTGGGCGGTGCCCGCGTTCGCCCTGGTGTACGGGGCGATGCTGCCGCTGGCCGAGGCGTTCCCCGGCGGGTCCGGTGGGTACCTCGCGCCGTGGCTCGCGCTGGTGGTGGTCGCGGTGGTGGCGGCGGTGCGCCGGTTGCCGTGGCACGACCTGGCGGTGGCGGCCGGGATCTTCGTGGTGTCGTTGACGCTGCGGACGCTCGACCAGCCGTTGTGCGGCGACTGGCCGAGCGGCACGCACTACGCGTGGCACACCCTGAACGCGGTGGTGCTGTTCCTGGTGGCGCGGGCGGCTATTCGACGTGAGCGGGAAGTCGGCCGGCCTTGACCGCCTTCACCAGTTCCTCGTGGTCGGCCTCGGTGCGGTCGGCGTACTCCTGGGCGTAGCCCGCGATCGACTCGTCCAGGCCCGCGCCGTCGGCGAGGTAGCCCGCGAGCAGCCGCGGGTCGACCGAGCGGCTGTGCGCGCGGGCCAGCAGCGCGCCCGCGAACCGGCCGTAGTCGTCCAGGTCGTCGCGCTTGAGCGTGGTCGCGTCGATCTCGCCCTTGCGGTTGCGGAACTGGCGGACGATGAAGTGCCTGCCCTCGATCGTGGTCCAGCCCAGCAGGATGTCGGTTTCCGCCTGGACGAGCCGGGCGCCGTGCACGATCCGCTTGCCCTCGTGCTTGGCGGGCGGCACGTCGAGGAACGGCGCGAGCGCGGACGGCCGCGCCTCCTTGGCCTGGAGCACGAGCGCCTCGTCACCGTTGCCGTGCAACAGGATCAGGTAGTTGCGCAGACCGACGCTGCCGGTGCCGACGACCCGGAACGCGACGTCGGACACGCCGTAGCGCATGATCAGGCTGTACCGGGACTCGCGCAGGGTGTCCACGTAGGACGGGAGCGCGTCGACCACCGCGGTGGCCGTGGCGTCCGGGATCCGGGTCAGCACGGGCGGGTCGGCGACGAAGCGCCAGTGCTCGCCCTCGCGGCGGGTCCACTTCGCGGCGACCTTGGCGCTGGTGTTCTTGCGCGCCTTGGAGGCGGCCTTGCCGAACTCGTCCAGCAGGTCGTCGGCCTTGGACTTCGACAGCACGGACTCGTCGCCCAGCGCGCTCCACGACTCCAGGAACGGCAGTTCCGCCAGGTGCTTCGCGGCGCCCCGGTAGGCGCGGACGGCGTCCTCGGCGGCGTCCCGGCAGCCCTTCTCCGACACGCCGCCCTGCCTGCCCGCGAGCACCAGCGAGGCGGCCAGCCGCTTGAGGTCCCACTCCCACGGACCGGGCAGCGTCTCGTCGAAGTCGTTGATGTCCATGACGATCTGGCCCTCGGGCGTGCCGTAGAGGCCGAAGTTCGCCGCGTGCGCGTCGCCGCACAGCTGGGCGTCCAGACCGCTGCGCACGCCCTCCGCGAGGTCGCCCGCCATGAGACCCGCCGTGCCCCGGTAGAACGAGAACGGCGAGGCGAGCATCCGGCCGACCCGCAGCGCCACGAGTTCGGGCAGCCGGCCCTGGTTCGTGGCCTCCACGTAGTCGACCACCGACGGCCGGTTCGACGCGATCGACATCGCGCGGTGCTCCTCGTGCGCCACCGCCGCGCGCAGCGCGCGTCCTTGCGCGAGGACCTCTTCCGGTTCGGTCCAGCGCCCCAGGGCCGCAGCTGCCTCGGCCCGTTTCCGTTCACCCATGCGACACATGATGCCTGGCGCGCGGACCGGAAACGGCCACCTCGACAAGGCTGTGACCCGTGCTGTGACCAGTGTTGTCGGGCTCAACGCCCAATTCGGGCGCGGGGTGTGCGGCCCGCGCCCGACCGGCTGCGCAGCGTTACCCGAGGACCTTCGCGAGCGCGTCGACGCCCTGGTCCAGTTCGTCCCGGGTGATCACCAGCGGCGGCGCGACGCGCAGCGTGTTCTCGTGGGTTTCCTTGCACAGCACGCCGAGTTCGGCCAGCGCCTCCGACGCCTCGCGGCCGTCCGGCCCGCCGGGCGCGATCTCCACGCCGGCCCACAGCCCGCGTCCGCGCACGGCCGCGACGCCGGGCAGCTCGGCCAACCGCGCGTGCAGGTGCGCGCCGAGGTCGCGGGACCGGCGCTGGAACTCGCCGGTGGCCAGCAGCCGAACCACGGCCCGGCCCACCGCGCAGGCCAGCGGGTTGCCGCCGAACGTCGAGCCGTGCTCGCCGGGTCGCAGCACGCCCAGCACGTCCCGCCTGCCCACCACCGCGGACACCGGCACGATGCCGCCGCCCAGCGCCTTGCCCAGCGTGTACAGGTCGGCCCGGACGCCCTCGTGGTCCAGCGCGAACAGGTCGCCGGTGCGGCCGAGGCCGGACTGGATCTCGTCCGCGACCAGCAGCACGTCGTGCTCGTCGCACAGCGCGCGCACGCCCCGGAAGTAGCCCGCCGGCGGCACGATCACGCCGGCCTCGCCCTGCACGGGCTCCAGCAGCACGGCGGCGGTGTTCGCGGTGATCGCGTCGCGCACGTCGTCCAGCACGCCGTAGCGGACCACCCGGAAGCCCGGGGTGAACGGGCCGAAGTCGGCGCGCGCGGTCTCGTCGGTGGAGAACGACACGATCGTGGTGGTGCGGCCGTGGAAGTTGGACCCGGCGACGATGATCTCCGCGCGACCCTCGGGCACGCCCTTCACCCGGTACGCCCACTTGCGGGCGACCTTGATCGCGGACTCGACGGCCTCGGCGCCGGAGTTCATCGCGAGCACCAGCTCGGTGCCGGTCAGCTCGGCGAGCTCGCGGCAGAACGGGCCGAACTGGTCGTGCCGGAAGGCGCGGCTGGTGAGCGTCACCCGGCCGAGCTGCTCGACGGCGGCGGCGACGAGGTCCGGGTGCCGGTGGCCGAAGTTGAGCGACGAGTAGCCGGACAGGAAGTCCAGGTACCGGCGACCCTCCACGTCGGTCACCCAGGAACCCTCGCCGTGCGCGATCACGACCGGCAGGGGGTGGTAGTTGTGCGTGCTCCACTCGTCGTCGAGCGCGATGAACTGCCGGGAGGCGGGTGCGGTGGTGGCGGTCATGTCCCCAGGCTAAACGGCCTGTGCCAGCGATTTCATCCGTCAGGTATTGCGTTCTGGCTGGATTTGTTGCGCAATCGGGTGGTTGCGCGGCGATCCGTTGTGCGGCGGGCGGGCCGAAGATCGTCCGGTTACGCTCCGACGATGGCGAAGAAGTCCGCGCAGGTCCAGTCGGTTTCCGCGGCGCTCCGGGTGAACCCCGACTCGTTCGACCTGGCGGAGGTCGACCCGGCCGGCAAACCCGTGGGCCCGACGTCCAAATCGGACGCCGCCGACGAACTCGGGGTGATCGGGTCCGAGTTGGACGCACTCCAGGAGGCGCTGTACGCGGAGGGCGCGGGCGGTGGGCGGCGACGGGTGCTGCTGGTGCTCCAGGGCATGGACACCTCGGGCAAGGGCGGCACCATCGCGCACGTCGCCGGTCTGGTGAACCCGCAGGGGTTGCGCATCGCGTCGTTCAAGAAGCCGACCAGGGCGGAGCTGCGCCACGACTTCCTGTGGCGGATCCGCCGCCAGGTGCCGCCGCCCGGCCACCTCGGCGTGTTCGACCGCTCGCACTACGAGGACGTGCTGGTCGCGCGGGTGGACCAGTTGGTGCCGGAGACCGAGTGGCGTCGGAGGTACGGGCAGATCAACGAGTTCGAGGCCGCGTTGGCCGAGGAGGGCGTGCGGCTGGTGAAGTGCTTCCTGCACATCTCGCCCGACGCCCAGCGGGAACGGCTGATCGCCCGGCTGGAGGACCCGACCAAGCGCTGGAAGTACAACCCGCACGACCTGGAGGTGCGGGCCGGGTTCTCCGAATACCAGGCCGCCTACCAGGACGCGTTGGTGAAGTGCTCGACCGCGGTCGCGCCGTGGTTCGTCGTGCCGGCCGACCGGAAGTGGTACCGGAACTGGGCTGTAGCGCGACTGCTCCTCGAAGCGATGAAGGACGTGGCTCCGGTGTACCCGGAGCCCACGTACGATCCGGTGGCGGAGCTGGCCCGCCTGCGGGACGCCGACCCGTTGCGGTAGGCGCAATATCTGTTGCGCTTATTGCACTGTCGCGTTCGCTTGGGCCACTGTGGGTTCCGGACGGTTCCAGGCTTTGAGGGGGCGACATGGTGGTGAACAGGCGGCAGGTCCTCGGGGCGGCCGGTGTGGGAGCGGGGTTGCTGATGACCGAGGGCGTCGCCGGTGCGCAGGGCGCGTCGGAGATCCGCGTCTACCTCGGCACGTACACCTCGTGGGACGGCGGCGGCCCCGGCATCGGGCTCGGCGTCTTCGACCGGACCACGGGCGTGCTGCGGTCGACCGGCGCGGTGGCGGGCGTCGCCAACCCGTCGTTCGTGATCGAGGCGGGCAACCTCCTGTACGCGGTGGACGAGCAGCCCGCCGGCGCGGTGACCGCGTTGGCGCTGGGCGCGGACGGCGTGCCCACCGTGCTCAACTCGACCCCGACCGGCGGCGGCGACCCGTGCCACCTGACGGTGTTCCAGGGTCACCTGCTGACCGCGAACTACAGCACCGGCAGCGTGTCGGTGCACCCGCTCGGCGCGGACGGCTCCGTGCAGCCGCACAGCGACCTGGTCGTGCACCAGGGTCACGGCCCCGACTCGTCGCGCCAGGCCGGTCCGCACGCGCACCAGGTCGTCTCCGACGTCAAGGGCGAGTACGTGCTGGCCGTCGACCTCGGCACCGACTCGGTGTACACCTACAAGCTGTCCGCGACGGGCAAGCTGACCCGGGTGTCCACCGCGAAGCTGAAGGCCGGCGCCGGACCGCGCCACCTCGCGTTCGCGCCGTCGGGCAAGTACGCCTACATCGCGAACGAGCTGGACTCGACGCTGACCGTCGCGACCTACGACAAGGGCGTGCTCAAGGTCGGCGCGTCGGTGCGCACCGCGCCGGCGGGGTCGGTGCGCAACTACCCGGCCGAGGTGCTGGTGTCGGCGGACGGCAAGTTCGTCTACGTCTCGAACCGGGGTCACGACAGCGTCGCGGTGTTCGCGGTGTCGGGCGCGTCGGTGAACCTGGTCGAGACGGTGCCGGTCGGCGGCAAGTACCCCCGCGACATCACGCTGGACTCGACGGGCCGGTTCCTGTTCGCGGGCAACCAGAACTCGAACAACGTGACGGTGTTCGCGGTGGACCCGACGAGCGGTCGGCTGTCCAAGAAGTCCACTTTCGACGCGCCGATCCCCGTCTGTGTCGCTCTGAAGGGCTAACTTTCCCGGCGGGCACCGTCCACAGTGGTAGGTCAGGTTCATGAACCTGATGGCAGTGGCACTGCTGATGGCACTGGTACCCGCCCCGATCGCGCCGGAGCTGGCCGCGTTGGGTGACTCCTACGCGGCCGGCGTCGGCGCGGAGCGGCACGGGCCCTGCGGTCGCGGCGACAACGCCTACCCGGCCCTGTACGCCAAGCAGACCTCGGCGTCGCTGATCTTCCTGGCCTGCTCGGGCGCGACGGTCGACAACGTGCTCCAGACCCAGGTGCCCCGCATCACCCCGCCGACCTCGATCGTGACGGTGACGGTGGGCGGCAACGACGCCGGGTTCGCCGACGTGATGACCACGTGCGTGCTGAACGGCGATTCCGTGTGCCGGCGGGCGGTCGACCGGTCGGTGTCGTTCATCCGGACCTCGCTCGGCCGCCGGCTGGACGGGCTCTACGCGGCCATCCGCGCCAAGACTCCCGCGAAGGTGGTCGTGCTGGGTTATCCCCGGCTGTTCGAGCCCGCGGGCTCCTGTTCGTTCAGCGTCGCGAAGCGCACCGCGTTGAACGGGGCGGCGGACGTGCTGGACGAGGTCATCGGTGCTCGCGCGAAGGCGGCCGGTTTCGGGTTCGGCGACGTGCGCACCACGTTCGCGGGCCACGGGCTGTGCGGGCGGTCGCCGTGGCTCAACAACGTGACCTTCCCGATCGCCTCCTCGTTCCACCCGACCGCGACCGGCCAGCGCCTGGGCTACCTACCGGTCCTGCTCGCGACTCTGTGACAGCTGTCCGACGGCGAAGTCCGCGGTCGTGTGCGTGATCTGGGAACTCGTGTAGTCCGGCTCCGGCAGTTCCGCCTCGCCGAGTGTCGTCAGCTCGTAGAGCCAGTTCTCGAACGCGGCGGTGAACCCCGTCGGCCACTCGCGGCTGCGCCGGGCGAGCAGCGCGTAGGCCCGCCCGGCCAACAGCTCCCGCACGTCCTGCGGCACGGCGTCCGGCGGCGCGCAGAGGATCAGGTCGGGTGCGGCGGCCGGCGGCAGCGCCTCCGACGCGTGCAGCCACCCCGACAGGAACTCCACCCACTCCCTGGCCCGCTGTTCCGGCGATCCGTCGGCCACCAGGTAGGACAACTGGTCGTGGATCGCGAACCCGGTGCGCAGCCGCCGTTCGAGGAAGTCGTCGCCGAGCAGCCGGGCGCGCTTGAGTTCGAGGAAGTCCGGCATCGTGTTGTGGACGAAGAGTTCGTCGTCCACGAGGTGGAGCGAGTTCAGCACCGAGTGGCGTCCGTCGGCGTCCAGCCCCGCCTGCCACAGGTTGACCGCCGCCTGCCACTGGTCCCGATCAGGCGACACGACGGTCAGCGGCACCCATCCGGGTGCCCACAGGCGGAGGACCACCAGGTTCGCCGAGTACGCGGCCAACGCCCGCAGCGCGTCCGGATCCAGTGGTCGGTAGTCGGTGTAGGACTTCGACGGTTTGCGGCGGCGGTACCCGTGCAGCAGGGCTTCCAGGGTGCGGAAGACGCGGTCCCGCTCGGTGTCCTCCAGGGTGTTGAGCCGGGTTCGGACGAAGTCCCGGACCGGCGCCTGCACGCTCAGCGGTTGGTGCGAGATCAGGGCGTGCAGGAGGTCGTCGTCGGGTTCGTGCTCACGGCGGCGGCCGAACGCGCCCTCGGCGACGTCGCGCAGCACCTCTACGATCCGGTTGGCCACCAGGTACTCGGCGAACGTGGCGTGCAGGAACTCGTAGCTGCGCAAGGTTTTCCGGCCCGACGCCTCGGGCGCGTGCACGAAGAAGAACTCGGCCAGCAGGCGCTCGCCGGGTGTGGGCGCGGCGACGAGGGCCTTCAGGTCCGCGCCGAGTTCGGCCTCGGTGATGTCCTGCCGACCCCGGTTGAACATGCCCAGCGCGGCCACCGAAAGCCGGAGCAACTGGTCTTCGACGGCGTCGGTGAGTTCCTGGCCGTGCAGTGGGCGACCGGCTTTTTTGGTCACTTCGCGCCGGGCGTAGGTGTCGAACAGGCGCTCGTAGAGGTCGCTCACGGACAGCTGCTCGGACTGGTCCACCTGCGGATCGGCGTAGTAGAGCGCCAGCATGAGCAGGAGGAGGGGCTGGCACGCGAGGTCCCGGTGGGCGAGCGCGGTGTCCGGCGAGAAGGGCCGCGTGGTCGCGTTGACCTGGTTCCACACCTCGATCCACGCGCGGATCTGCGCCTCGTGGAACGGTTCCAGTCGCACGACCGGGGTGTCCTCCGGCACGCCGACGCGGTCCATGACCAGGGTGCGCGAGGTGACCACGATCGAGAGGGGTCTGCCGACGGCGGCTTCGACGCGCTGGAACTCGGCCACCTCGTGCAGGTAGCCGGCGCGGTCGTGGTTGGTGGCCTGGAGGAGTTCGTCCAGGCCGTCCAGCAGGACCACCCGCATCAGGTGCTCGGCCTGGTCGGCCAGGTCCGCCCACGGCACGCGGCCGTGGGTGGTGAGGTCGAGGGCCTGCTGGATCTGGGCGGTGATCGTGGCGTCCGCGTCGACCGAGCGCAGCGGGACCCGGACCACCGAGTAGCCCTCCAGCGGCAGCCGGGCCGCGATCACCTTGGTGACCAACGACTTCCCCGCGCCCGGGTGGCCGAGCAGGAGCAGCGGCAGCCGGGTGGCCTCGGCCGAGCAGAAGTGCCGGGCGAGCACCGGTTCCAGGTCGTGGACCTCGGTCAGCGTGTTCCACAGGTGGTCGTCGGACAGCCGGTCCAGGCGATCGTGGACCTTGCACCGGGGAGTGACGAAAATGCTCTCGATCGAGGGAAACCTCGCGTTGTCGCCGTAGCCGTCGGCGTGCACGTCGACGACCGGTCGGCTCAGCACGGCCCGGTTGAGGTCGCGGAGCACGGCGCACAGGTCGCGCGGGTGGGTGTGCTCCGCCACGACGTGGAGCAGGTCTTCGAGCCGACCCATCGCGGCGCGCGGCGCCGTGTCGCGCCCCGTGCTCGCCCACATCGCGAACTCGGGCACCTCCGGCGCCAGCGCGAGGAACCGCTCCCGGTACCGGTCGACCGCCCGCCCGGCGAGCGGGCCGTTGTGCGCGATGTCGCCGAAGCGCAGGAAGTGGGTCGCCGTCCACGTGAGCAGGTCCCCGAGGTTGCCCGTGAACGACCGGACCGCCGACGGCGTGGGCACCGCGGCGGAGTAGAGCATCCCGGTCGTCCAGTGCCGCTCCTGGTACGCGGCGTCGGACGTGCCCCACGCCTCGAAGAACGCCATCACCACCATCAGCGTGTGCGCGGCGATGAGCAGGGTGTGCCGCTGGAGGCCGGACGAGTGCTCCAGGATCTCCGGCACCTGGTCGATCTTGAGCCGCAGCAACCGCTTCGCCTCGGCCTTGGGCACGAGCCAGCCGTCGGTTCGCGGTCGGACGTCCGGGTCCAGGGGCACGCCGTCCAGCAGGCGGTCGAGTTCGAGCAGCCAGGGCAGGTCGTGCTCGCCTAACAGGAGCAGGGCGCCGCGGAAGGTGGACGGGTCGTGTGCCACGGACGGGAGGGTAATCCCGTTGGCGGAGTGGTGGGGGTGGTTGGGACCATGCGCGGGTGAAATCGACGGATGGGTTGCGGTCGGTGGCGGCCACCCGGTACGTGACGCCGTTTCGTGAAGGCGGGTCGCTGCCCGGGCTGGTCGAGGCCGACGACCTCGGGATGTACGTGCTCAAGTTCCGGGGCGCCGGGCAGGGCGTGAAGGCGCTGATCGCGGAGATCGTGGTCGGGGAACTGGCGCGGCGGTTGGGGTTCCGGGTGCCGGAGCTGGTGCTCGTGGACGTCGATCCCGAACTGGCGCGGGCCGAGCCCGACCAGGAGGTGCAGGAGTTGTTGCGCGCCAGCGGCGGGGTGAACCTCGGCGTGGACTACCTGCCCGGGTCGTTCGACTACAACCCCGTGGTGCGGGAGCCGTCCGTCGAGGTCGCGACGCGGTTGCTGTGGTTGGACGCGTTGACGCTCAACGTCGACCGGAGTTGGCGCAACCCCAACACCCTGTTGTGGCACAAGGAGTTGTGGCTCATCGACCACGGCGCATCGCTGTACTTCCACCACTCGTGGCGACCCGACCGGTTCCCCACGCCGCAGTACCGGTTCGACGCGGCGGACCACCTGATGGTCCCGTTCGCGGGCGCGCTCGACGGTGTGGACGCGGAGATGGCCGCGGCGGTCACCGACGGGCTGGTGCGCGAGGTGCTGGCGCTGGTGCCGGACGAGTGGTTGGCGCAGGACGAGGCGTTCGGGTCGCCGGCGGGGTCGCGGGACGCCTACGCGGCGTTCTTCGCCGCCCGGCTCGCCGGACCGCGGGCGTGGGTCGAGGCAGTGGAGGCCGTCCGTGTCGCACGGGTATGAGTACGCGGTCGTGCGGGCCGTGCCGCGGCAGGAGCGCGGCGAGTTCGTCAACGTCGGCGTGATCGTCTACTGCGCGCCGCTGGACTTCCTGGGCGCGCGCACGCACGTGGACGAGGCGCGGGTGCGGGCGCTGGACCCGTTCCTCGACCTGGACGTGCTGCGGGCGAGCCTGGAGCACCTCGACCGGTCCTGCGGCGCCGACCGCGCGGCGGGTCCGGTGGTCGGCACCACGCGCGGGCAGCGGTTCCGGTGGCTCACCGCGCCGCGCAGCACGGTCCTCCAGACCTCGCCCGCGCACACCGGTTTCACCGCCGACCCGGCGGGTGAGCTGGAGCGGCTGCTGGTGGCGCTCGTGCTGCCGCCCGGCCGGTAGGCTGGCAACCTCTTACCCCGCACCGCGTCTATAGGTGCAAAGAAGTGGTCAACACACGGATCGGGGTCGCCACATGAGTGCTGGATACCGCCAGGGGTACCAGCAGAAGGCGTACGCGCCGGTGCCAAGGAGGCGGAAGTTGCGCGTCGGAAGGCTCATCGGGGTCGTGCTGGTGGCCTTGCTGGCGCTGGGCGTCGGGATGTGGATCTACGTCGACTCCTCGCTCAAGCGGACCGACGCGCTCCCGGACTACGCGGGCAGGCCCGCCGACACGCCCGGCACGAACTGGCTGCTGGTCGGTTCCGACGGCCGCGAGGACCTGACCCCCGAGCAGCAGGCCGAACTCGCCACCGGGTTCGCCGCGGGGCAGCGCACGGACACCATCATGCTGCTGCACATCCCCGAGGGCTCGGGGAAGGCGACGCTGGTGAGCATCCCGCGCGACTCCTACGTGGACATCCCCGACAACGGCAAGAACAAGATCAACGCGGCGTTCTCGCTCGGCGGCCCGCAGCTGCTGGTGAAGACCGTGGAGGGCGCGACCGGCGTGCACCTCGACCACTACATGGAGATCGGCTTCGGCGGGTTCGCGGGCATCGTGGACGCGGTGGGCGGTGTCGACATGTGCATCGACGAGCCGATGAAGGACCCGTTGGCGGGCCTCGACCTCCAGGCCGGGTGCCAGGAGTTGGACGGCGCGCAGGCGCTCGGGTTCGTGCGGACGCGGGCGTTCGCCAACGCCGACCTCCAGCGGGTGCAGAACCAGCGCAAGTTCCTGGCCGCGTTGACCGACAAGGCGACCAGCGCGGGCGTGCTGCTCAACCCGTTCAAGTCGTTCCCGCTGCTGTTCGCCGGCACGGACTCGATCACCGTCGCGGACGGCGACCACCTGCACCACCTCGCGGGCATGGCGTTCTCCATGGGCGGCGGCGTGGACACGGTGACGGTGCCGGTCGGCGGCACCCCGACGCTCGACGGCGTCGGCTCGGTCGTGCAGTGGGACCGGGAGAACGCGCTGCGGTTGTTCGGCGCGCTGGAGAAGGACGAGGCGGTGCCGGCCGACCTGATCACCGTGCCGAAGTAGGTCCCGGGACGACGAACGGCGCTGCCGGCCCTCCCCCTGAGGGCCGGCAGCGCCGTGTCGCGTGCCGGGACGCCGCGCGTCCGACCGGCTCGCGGGTCGTCCTACGGCGCGGCGGGTTCCGGCGCGGCCGGCGCCGGTGGGGCGTCCGCGGCCGCGGCCTCGACGATCAGCTCGAACTCGCGCATCAAGTCGTCGTAGATCGGCGTCAGTGACATTAGGTAACCCCCAGGCTCGTTGAGTCCCCCGATCGGGCCAAAGGAGCGTACTTGGCCGAGCCCGGTGACTTCACGCGGTATTGGGCTTTTGGTGGTTCGTGTCGCTAACTGGTGACTAAACACACCTTGTTCTCGCAGGTTGTGGTGCCCGGTCACATGGGCCGGCAAACCGGGACGTCCTAGCGTTTGTCGGCATGCAGAGTGTTCCCGGTCACATCGGAGAGGGCCTCGAGGGGCGGGTCGCGCTCGTCACGGGCGCCGCGAGCGGCATCGGCAGGGCGTGCGCGGAGGTGCTCGCGAAGGCGGGCGCCGAGGTGCACCTGGTCGACCGCGTCGACACCCGGCGGCTCGCCGACGAACTCGGCGGGCACGCCCACCTGGTCGACCTCGGCGACGACGACCCGGTCGCGGGACTGCCCGCGCGGGTCGACGTGCTGGTGAACAACGCGGGCCTCCAGCACGTCGCGCCGGTGCAGGACTTCCCGCCCGAGCGGTTCGCGCTCGTCCAGCGGGTCATGCTCACCGCGCCCTTCCTGCTCGTCCGGCACGTGCTGCCGCACATGTACGAGCGCGGCTGGGGTCGCGTGGTCAACATCTCCAGCGTCCACGGCCACCGCGCGAGCCCGTTCAAGGCCGCCTACGTCGCCGCGAAGCACGGCCTGGAGGGGCTGAGCAAGGTCGTCGCCCTCGAGGGCGCGCCGCACGGCGTCACCAGCAACTGCGTCAGCCCCGGCTACGTCCGGACACCCCTGGTGCAGAGCCAGATCGACGACCAGGCGCGGGCGCACGGCGTCGAGCCCGACCGGGTGCTCTCCGAGGTGCTGCTGACCAGGCAGCCGATCAAGCAGCTGGTGGAACCGGACGAGGTCGCCGAGGTGGTGCGCTGGCTGTGCGGGCCGCACGCGCGCCACGTCACCGGCTCCTCGTTCTCGATCGACGGCGGCTGGACCGCCCAGTGACCTGCCCGCCGCGCAGGAAACCCCGTCCCCCCAACGAAGTGGTGACCAGCCCATGACCAGCACCGCTCCGGCGAAACCCGGGTTCGCCAAGGTCGTCATCGCAGGCCTCGTCGGCACCACCATCGAGTGGTACGACTTCTTCCTCTACGGTTCCGCCGCCGCCTTGGTGTTCAACAAGGTGTTCTTCCCGACGGTCGACCCCCTCAACGGCACCCTGCTCGCGTTCACCACCTACGCCATCGGCTTCCTGGCCCGTCCGCTGGGCGGGCTCGTGTTCGGGCACTTCGGCGACCGGATCGGCCGCAAGAAGCTGCTCGTGCTGAGCCTCGTGCTGATGGGCGGCGCCACGTTCGCGATGGGTCTGCTGCCCACCTACGCGGCGATCGGCGTCGGCGCGCCGCTGCTGCTGACGTTCCTGCGCCTGGTGCAGGGTTTCGCGCTCGGCGGCGAGTGGGGCGGCGCGGTGCTCATCGTGTCCGAGCACGGCAGCGCCGAACGGCGCGGGTTCTGGGCGTCCTGGCCGCAGGCGGGCGTCCCGGTGGGCAACCTGCTCGCCACGGCGGTGCTCGCGGTGCTGGCCGCCGTGCAGACCGAGGAGGCGTTCATCTCCTGGGGCTGGCGGGTGCCGTTCCTGATCTCCGGCGTGCTGGTCCTGATCGGACTGTGGATCAGGCTCAGCGTCAGCGAGTCGCCCGTTTTCCTGGAGGCGCAGGCGAAGGCGGCCGCGGGCCCGAAGGAGAAGGCGCCGATCGTCGAGGTCTTCCGGCACCACTGGCGCGAGGTGCTGATCGCGATGGGCGCGCGGATGGGGGAGAACGTCTCCTACTACGTGCTGACCGCGTTCATCCTCACCTACATCACCGGACCGCTCGGGCTGCCCAAGTCCACCGGCCTCAACGCGGTGCTCATCGCGAGCGCGGTGCACCTGGTGGCGATCCCGTGCTGGGGCGCGCTGTCCGACGTGATCGGCAGGCGGCGCACCTACCTGATCGGCGCGCTGGGCGTCGGCGCGTGGATGTTCGCCTTCTTCGCCTTGCTGGACACCAAGTCCTTCCTGCCGATCACGCTCGCGGTGACCGTCGGGCTCGTGCTGCACGGCGCGATGTACGGGCCGCAGGCGGCGTTCTTCTCCGAGCTGTTCGGCACGAAGGTGCGCTACTCCGGCGCGTCGGTCGGCTACCAGCTCGCGTCGATCGCGGCCGGCGCGGTGGCGCCGCTGATCGCCACGGCGCTGCTCAAGGAGTTCGGCGGCACGACGCCCGTGACGCTGTACGTGCTCGCGATGTGCCTCATCACGGTGGTCGCCGTGCTGGTGGCGAAGGAGACGAGGGGAACCTCCCTGAGCCGGAACGACACCGACCGCGCGTCGGTGTCAGCATGAGGGCATGAGCGACGTGGTGGAGCACCTGCTCGAGCTGTTCGACCTGCTGGCGGGCGACGCCGACAGCGAGCGGCTCGCGCGGGTGCTCCCCGCGGCACGGGCCGCCGGCGCGTCCGACGGCGAACTGGCCCGGATCGGCGCCGCCACCGAGTGGGCGCTGCGGATCCGCCGCACGCTCACCGCGCACCGCAGGCGGGAAGCCGAGCTGGAGGCGTTGTTCGACACCGCGAGCGACCTCGCGGGCGCGCGCGACCCGGACGCGGTGCTGCGCGCGATCGTGCGCCGGGCGCGGATGCTGCTCGGCGCGGACATGGCGTACCTGAGCATGAACTCCGACGCGCGCGGCACCTACATGCGGGTCACCGACGGCTCGATCTCCCCGCTGTTCCAACAGGTCCGGCTCGGCATGGGCGAGGGGCTCGGCGGGTTGGTCGCGCAGGCCGCGCAGCCGTACGTGACCGCCGACTACCTCGCCGACGACCGGTTCAACCACACCGCGCCGATCGACGACGCGGTGCGCGACGAGGGTCTGGTCGCGATCCTCGGTGTGCCGCTGCGGCTGGACCGGCGGGTCATCGGCGTGCTGTACGCGGGCAACCG
This sequence comes from Actinosynnema sp. NPDC020468, assembly GCF_040642015.1. Lineage (NCBI taxonomy): Bacteria > Bacillati > Actinomycetota > Actinomycetes > Pseudonocardiales > Pseudonocardiaceae > Actinosynnema > Actinosynnema sp. NPDC020468. The sequence goes on along the minus strand of NZ_JBFAEO010000019.1, from coordinate 118,570 downwards.
CACCCCGCGCAAGTTCCCGCCGGACGAGGTGGCGCTGCTGTCCTCGCTCGCCGCGCACGCCGCGATCGCGCTGGACACCGCGCACCTGCTGGAGGAGACCCGTCGGGCGGGCGACACGATCCGCGCGCACAACGAGGCCATGCGGCGGGCCGAGCAGGCGCACGACCGGCTCGCCGACCTGGTGCTGCGCGGCGCGGACGTGCCCGAGGTCGCCGCGGCCGTCGCCGAGGTGCTCGACGGCGGGATCGTGGTGCACGACCACGAGGGCGTGGAACTGGCCCGCATCGGCACCACCCGCGCGGTGCCGGTCGGCGTGGCGGTCACCGCGTCCCGCACGAGCGGGCGCGCCGTGCCGCGGGACGGCACGTGGGTGTGCGCGGTGCTCGCCGGCCGGGAACTGCTGGGCGCCATCACGCTCACCGACCGCGCGGACCTCGGCGACGCCGACCGCGGCCTGTTCGAGCGGGCCGCCGTCGTCACCGCGCTGCTGCTGTTGTTGCGCCGCACGGCGGCCGAGGCGGAGAACCAGGTGCGCGGCGAGTTGATCACCGACCTGCTCACCGGCCACCCGGACCCGGTGGCGCTGCGCGACCGGGCCCGGCGGATCGGCGTCGACCTCGCGTGCCGGCACGTGGTGCTGGTCGCCGACGGTCCGCGCGACCGGGTGCTGCCCGCCGCCGTGCACCACGCGTCGGCCGGGCGCGGGCTGGCCGGCGCGCACGGCGAGCACGTGGTGCTGGTGCTGCCGGGCGACGACCTGGCGCGCGCGGCCGACGACGCGGCGCGCGTGCTGGGCAAGGCGGCCGGCGTGCCGGTGACGGTCGGGTCCGGTGGACCGGCCACCGGACCGACCGGCGTCGCCGCCGCGCACGCCGAGGCCCTGCGGTGCCTGAGGGCGCTGAACCTGTTGGACCGCAAGGGCTCCGGCGGCACGATGGCCGACCTGGGTTTCGTCGGTGTGCTGCTGGGCGACCGGGCGGACGTGGCGGGCTACGTGCGCGCGACGCTGGGTCCGCTGCTGGACTACGACGCGAGCCGCGGCACGGAACTGGTCCGCACGGTCACCGCCTACTTCGGGTGCGGCGCGAACCTCAGTCGCACCAAGGACGAGCTGCACGTGCACGTGAACACCGTGGTGCAGCGACTCGACCGGGTCGCCAGCCTGCTCGGCGCGGACTGGCAGTCACCCGAGCGGGTGCTCGAGGTCCGCCTGGCGCTCAGGCTGTCGAGGGTTCTGGGGTAGTGCGCGGTTCGGTCAGGTGCCGCAGCAACCGCTCCCGCTGGGCGCTCAGCTCGGCGATCTGCTCCTCCATCGCCGCCACCCGCTTGAGCCCGACGAGGTCGTAGCTCAGCACGCAGCCGACCGAGTACGGCACGTTCTCCTCGGCGCACTCGTCGAAGAACGGGACGAAGGCGCGGATCTCCGCGACGGTGAAGCCCACCTTCAGCAGTTCGCGGATGTTCAGGACCCGCATCACCACGATCTCCGAGTAGCGCCGGTAGCCCGAGGAAGTGCGTTGCGAGGTGAGCAGCCCCTCCTGCTCGTAGAAGCGCAATGCGCGCGTGGTGGTTCCGGTGCGTCTGGCCAGCTCTCCGATCAGCATGTGTCCCCCCGTTGCCGCCTATCGCCCGGCCGTGAGGCCGAGTACTCCGGTGGTCGAGTCTAAGGAAGCCCCCTCCCACTGGTCGTCGTCGCCGACTGCTCTCTTCGCGTCTCCGATCATGAGGCCGAGGCTAGACATTGCCGTATACGTCAAGGTCAAGCTCCGCGTGCCGGGCGCGGGCGGGCGTCGGCGCGGTGCCGCGGTGTGGCAGAAGTCGGCAAGACCACATCCGAATTCCCGTTTCCCGGCGCGCCCGGTGATCGCTCCCGGTGTTCGCCAGCGGGCGGATCCGGTGATTTCCACCGGCACCGGTGTGATCGTCGGATGGTATGTTGCTACGGCTTTCCGCAAGCGTTCCCGTCATGCTGGTGGGTGATCACCCGGGAGATGTATTCCACGACAGCGGTCGGTCATCGCCGGTGGGAAACCCGCACGTCGCGGCTCACCCGGGCGGTGCCACGCGAAGGCCCCTCACGTGCGCGATTGAATGCACGTGCAGCATCGCGGCGGCGTTAGCGCGCGGTCTTTGCTCCCCTGAACGGGTAGTTTTACGAAGCGCAATAGGGGTAGCTGAATTGACGTAGTGAAGTTCGCACGCCCAGGTGATTTACCTTCACCCGATGTGAGGTGAAGGCTTCCGGGGTGACTGAGCAACGGCGCTCGATGCCCGCGGAGCAGGGGCACGACATCATGAGACGGATCCAGCGGCTGGTGGTTCGCGCTGAGCGAACCGCGTTCGACCACTCGAACCTCGTCGGGCCACCGCCCTCGCAGGAGCACCTGGCGATCCTGGCGGAACTGCGCGCCCTCACCCAGCAGGCCATCAGCGAACGGGGGCACACCGGCGTCGACGGACCGGCCGCCTCCGTGCCGCGGCAGGCCGAGTCCACCGAGCAGCAGCCGTCGGCGCCGAGGAAACCCCTGGCCGCCCGGTGACCACCGGCGCGGGCCGGCCGCGCACGGCCGGCCCGCGGTCGACCGCTACTTGCGGCGCACCATCTTCACCAGGCTCTTGAAGGTCTCCTCGAGCCCGGACGAGAACGGGTTGTCGTTGACCAGGTACGTCCACGTCGTATTCGGTCGCTGCACGCCGGCCTCGGCCAGGTGCGCGCCGTCGGCGTCGATCTTCGCCTTGACGAACGTCTCCTCGGCCTCGTCCCACGCGTCCGGCGCGATCCGGTGGTACTGCGGGATCGCCTCGCGGTGGAACTCGTCCAGCGGGTTCTGCCTGGCCAGCGCGCGCAGGTGGATGCCCTCGCGCAGGTCGGTCAGGAACGTCAGGTGGTCGCTCCACCGCTGGTCGAGGTGGTGCAGCCCGATCAGCCGCGCCGCCTTCACCAGCACCTCGTGGTCGACCTCGGCCAGTTCCTCGGCGCGCTCGGGCTTGCGGGTGGACAGCTCCTCCCACGCCAGCTCGGTGGTGAGCAGCTTGTCCCGGTACTCCAGCAGCAACTGGCGCTGGTGCTCGATCAGCTTGTTGTACCGCCAGGTGTTGCGGTGGATCTCCAGCTGCACGCCCTCGGCCACCCGCTGCGCGTGCTCCACGGTGTGCAGGGTGCCCAGGTCGACCACCCGGCCGTCGTCCTCGACCTCGGCCGGCTCCTCGTGGTCCGGCACGTACTGCGCCACCAGGTCGTCCTGGAGCGAGGAGAAGAACACCGAGCCGCCCGGGTCGCCCTGGCGCCCGGCGCGACCGCGCAGCTGGTCGTCCAATCGGGACGACGAGTGCCGACCGGTGCCGATCACGTACAGGCCGCCCAGCTCGGCGATGCGCTCCCGGTCGGTCGACTCGTGGCCGCCGAGCCGGATGTCCGTGCCGCGACCGGCCATCTGGGTCGACACGGTGATCCGCTCGAACGAGCCGGCGTCCGCGATGATCGCGGCCTCCTCGGCGTCGTTCTTGGCGTTGAGCACCACGCAGGTCAGCCCGGCCTCGGCGAGCTTGCGCGAGAGCCGCTCCGACTCGGCCACGTCCAGCGTGCCGACGAGGATCGGCCGACCCGTCTCGTGGATCTCCTTGATCTCCTCGACGACGGCGGCCTCCTTGAGCTCCAGCGTCGTGTAGAGGCGCGCCTCCTCGTCCTCGCGCACGCACTCCACGTTCGCCGGGATCACCAGGACCTCGAGCGAGTAGAAGTCCCGCAGCTGCTCGGCGACCGCGACCGCGGTGCCCGTCATGCCGCACACCGTCGGGTAGCGGCTCAGCAGCGCCTGCACGGTGACCGAGTCCAGCACCTCGCCCGCGTCGGTGGTCTGCACCGACTCCTTGGCCTCGACCGCCGCCTGGAGACCGTCCGGCCAGCGCTGGAGGTTCGCGATCCGGCCGCGGGTGTCGTTGATCAGGTGCACCTTGCCGTCGCGCACGATGTAGTCGACGTCGCGGTGCAGCAGCACCTGGGCGTGCAGCGCCACGTTCACCTTGGACAGCGTGGTGGACACGTGCTCGTCGGAGTACAGGTCGATGCCGCCCAGCTCGCGCTCGACCAGCTCGCCGCCGGCGCCCGTCAGGTAGACGTTGCGCTCCTCGTCGTCCACCTCGAAGTGCAGGTCCCGGCGCAGTCGCTTGACCAGCGCGGCGAGCGCGGGGTCCGCCGCCGGACCGGCCGTCGAGCCGGCCAGCACCAGGGGCACCCTGGCCTCGTCCACCAGCACCGAATCCGCCTCGTCCACCAGCGCGACGGCGGGCTTGGGCACGATCCGGTCCGCCTCGTCCACCGCGAGCCGGTCGCGCAGCACGTCGAAGCCGATCTCGCTGACCGACGCGTAGGTCACCTCGGCCTCGTAGGCGGCGCGGCGCTCCTCCGGCTTGGACGACTGGTCGATCCACCCCACGGACACGCCGAGCAGCTTGTACAGCGGACCCATCCAGTCCGCGTCGCGCTGGGCGAGGTAGTCGTTGACCGAGACCACGTGCACCCGGTCGCCGCGCAGCGCGAAACCGGCGGCGGCGATCGCGCCGGAGAGCGTCTTGCCCTCACCGGTGGCCATTTCGACCACGTGGCCCTCCAGGAGGCCGAGCGCGCCGAGGACCTGCACGTCGAACGGGCGCAGGCCGAGGGCGCGGTCCGCGGCCTCGCGGCCCAGCGCGCACACCTCCACCAGCTGCTCGCGGCCGAAGTCGGATTTCTCGCGCAGCCTCGCCGCCGCTTCGGTCAGCTCCTCGTCGGTGAGCGCGCCGATCCGCTCGGCGCGTTCGTTCACCTCGGTGAGCAGCCTGCGGTACGGCGTGAGGTCCGCGGAGCCCGGCTTCTGCGCGAACCGCCGGAGCCGCTGCTTGAACCGTCCCAGGAGAGTGGTCACGGTCGGGCAACGTACGGCACGGCGTCAACGTTCCGCACGTCACCCGGTTGACCGTTCACGCCCGACCGGCCGTTCCGGGCAGACCGGACACCGGTCGCGGACCGCGACCGGGTGGCACCGCCACCGTGCCGAGTGTGACCTGCATCTCATACGCTCGGCGCAGCTTAGCGTTGCGCCGGAGGGAACCGATCCACCCATCGAGGCGTCCTTGGGACAATTCCCGAGGCCAGTCGTCCAGGAGGACCAACCGTGGTGTTCAAGAGGATGTTGCGCGCGTTCGGAGTCGGTGGTCCCTCCGTCGACACCGTGCTGACCAACCCCAACGTCCGCCCAGGCGAGCTGTTGACCGGAGAGGTGCGCATCGCGGGCGGTGACCACCCGGCCGACATCGACCAGGTGAAGCTGTCCCTGGTGACCAGGGTCGAGGTGGAGAGCGGCGACGAGGAGCACAACCGCAACCTCGAGTTCGCGCGGATCGTCGTCGGCCAGCGGATCGGTGTCGGTCCCGGCCAGCACCTCGCGCTGCCGTTCCAGTTCCCGGTGCCGCTGGAGACCCCGCTGACCGTCGTGCACGGCACCCACCTGCACGGCATGACGATGGGCCTGCGCACCGAGCTGGAGGTGCGCGGCGCCGTCGACCCGGGCGACCTCGACCCGTTCGCGGTGCACCCGATCCGCTCGCAGGAGGCCGTGCTCGGCGCGTTCCACGCGCTCGGCTTCCGCTTCCAGCGCGCGGACAACGAGCAGGGCCGCATCCACGGCGTGCCGCAGCAGCTGCCGTTCTACCAGGAGATCGAGTTCCTGCCGCCGCACCAGTTCCTGTCCAAGGTGAGCCAGGTCGAGCTGACCTTCGTGACCGACCCGCACCACCTGTACGTGGTGCTGGAGGCGGACCGCCGCGGCGGGCTGTTCCGGCAGGGCGGCGACACGTTCGGGCACTTCCACCTGTCCCACGACGACGCGTTGCGCACCGACTGGACCTCGCTGCTGCACCAGTGGATGGACCAGGTGGCCGGTCGCCGGGGCGGGCACGGCGGCCACGGCGGTTACGGAGTGCACGGCGGCGGTCACGGTGGCGGGCACTACGGCGACCACCACGGCGGTCACCACGGCGTCGGAATGGGCGGAGTCGTCGCCGGTGCTGCGGCCGGCGTGTTCGGTGGGATGATTATCGGGGAAGCCCTCGACGAGATCGGGGACTTCTTCGAAGGCGACTAGTCGCGGGAGGCATCATGGGCATCGGCGGTGTGATCAGCGCCGTAATCGTGGGTCTCGTCATCGGGTACCTCGGGAAACTCGTGGCACCCGGCAGGCAGAACATCCCCGTGTGGCTGACGCTCGTGGTCGGCATCGTCGCGGCGTTCATCGGCACCTTCGTGGCGCGGGCGATCGGCGTGGCCGACACCAAGGGGATCGACTGGATCGAGATCATCATCCAGGTCGTGATCGCGGCCATCGGCGTGAGCCTGGCCGCCGGTTTCTACGGCAAGAGGTCCGTCCGCTAGAAACGGTGTGGTGAAAGGGGTCCTTCCGCGGGGAGGACCCCTTCCACCTACCCAGCCCGGGTGTCACTGGCCACGCGGGCTGCCCGTCCCCGGCCCTCCACCACGGCCGGTCGAGTCGGGGACGACGTCGGTTCGCGTCGTCACGGTCCACCACCAGGTCCATCCCCTGACCCGTGGTGCCGTGCTGGAGCCCGGCGTTGCGGCCAGGCGGATCCGCGCGCTCACGGGTGACACCTTGTCGTCGGACGGGCACCCCGCGCGTCCGGAGATCCCCGTACATCGCTCCGTATTCCGAGTCCGCCGCGCTCCGTACGGACCGCGCGAACCTACGGAGATCCCCGGACGCGGGGAACCGCTCCCACCGGTCACAGTTGGCGGCGCAGGTCACCCCCTTCGGACACCGGGAGTCAGCAGTGCAGTCAGCCGGGCCGGCCCATGCGGGCGCCTTCGTGCCGGACGCCCAGGTCATGGTCGCGGGCACACCGAGGTACGGGTGGGAGCACCACCGGCACGAGGACGCGCTGGCGGAGGCGGCGCCGGCGCACCGGGCCGTGCTGCCCAACGGGTTGGACGTGTGGGTGACCACGCTCGGGCTCGACCGCACGCGGACCCTGCTGGCCAACCAGCGCGCGCTGGTCAAGGACCACGCGCTGCTCGGCGGCGCGATGCGCGAGCAGTTGGAGCGCAAGGGCCTGGACGCGAACCTGTCCCGGATCGTCGGACCGGGCGTGCTCAACAGCGACGAGCCCGACCACCGGCGCGTGCACCGGCTGATCGCGCCCGCGTTCTCGGCGGAGCGGATCGCGGCGCTGCGGCCGGAGATCGCCCGGCTCATCGACTCGCTGCTGGACGCGCTGCCCACCGACGGCCCGGCCGACCTCCAGGCGTCGTTGGCCGACGCGCTGCCGCTGGCCGTGATCGCGTCCGTGCTCGGCGTGCCGGCGGAGGACGCGGGCCGGCTGCGGGCGTGGACCACGGCGATGATGACCGAACGGCCGGAGGTGATGATCCCGGCGTCCGAGGAGATGGCCGGGTACCTCGCCGGGCACATCCAGGACCACGAGGCGCTGCCGGCGGACTCGGTGCTCCGCGTGCTGGCGACCAGCCGGGACGCCGACGGCCGCGGGTTGGCCTTCGAGGAGTTGGTGGCCAACGCGATCCTGCTCGTCGTCGCGGGTCACGACACCACGTCGGCGTTGCTGGGCAACACGATGGCCGCGCTGCTCGCCACGCCCGGCGCCTGGGGGACGCTCGCGCGGCGACCGGAGGCCGTGCCGAACGCGATCGAGGAGGCGGCCCGCTGGGACGCGCCGGTCGCGCTGACCCCGCACTACCTGGTCCGCTCGCCGCTGGACCTCGGCGACGGCGTCGTGGTGCCCGAGGGCGACATCATCATGGTGGGCCTGGGCGCGGCCGGCCGCGACCGCTCCGTGCACGGCCCCGAGGCCGACGCGTTCCAGCCGTTCCGGCACTCGGACGCCGCCGCCACCAACGCGGCGCGCGACCACGCCGCCTTCGGCCACGGCCCCCACTACTGCCTCGGCAACCTCCTGGCCCGCCTGGAGGCCACCGCGGCGCTGACCGCCATCACCGCCCGCTGGCCCGCCGCGACCCTGGACGTGCCGCCGGACACCCTGCCGCGCAGCGACAAGGTGGTCACCAACTCCCTGACCGCCCTGCCGGTGACCCTGGCACCGTGACCCGCCGTCAGGTCAGGGAGGCCAGCCGGGTGGCCAACTGGTGCCGGCCGTCGATCTGGAGCTTGCGGTAGACGCGGGTCAGGTGGGTGTAGACGGTCTTGGGCGAGACGACCAGGCGGTCGGCGACCTGCTGGTTGGTCAGGCCCTCGGCGACCAGCTTGGCCACCTCCCACTCCGTGGGGGTCAGGTCGGCCGGGCGGCGCGGCGCCTCGTCGGGCACGTCGGTGTCGTCGAGCACGAGTTCGATGGCGTGCTCGACGCTGTCCGTCGCGTTGGCGTAGGCCTTCGCGTACTCGTCGGCGCTCAGGGCCGCCCGCGCCTCGCCCACCGCGATCGTGCGGGCGTCGGCGAACGCGGTCAGCCGGCTGATGTGGATGCCCAGGACACCCTGGAGCGTCTCCGCCAGGCCCAGCATCCGGGCCGCCTGACGCGGGTGCGACGCGCGCGCCCACGCCCAGCCCAGCGCCTCGACGGTCCACACCGGGGTCCAGCGGTCCCGGATCGCCTGCTGGATGCGCAACCCCGCGGTCAGCACCTCGACCGCGCGCTCCGCGTCGCCGAACCGGACCTCCACGACGCCCGAGCACCAGTGCGCCCAGCTCAGACCCCATTGCGCGCCAAGGCGTTCGCAGTGCGCGAAGAACGCGGCCGCCGCCGCGCGGGCCGGGACCTCGTCGTCCAGCAGCACCGCGCCCACGGTCAGCAGGATGTCCGCCAGGTGCCGGTCGACCGCGAAGTCCGGACCCAGCGCGTCGAACCCGTCGCGACCGGCGCGCAGTTCCGGCACGCCCTCCAGGTCGCTCAGCGCCAGCACCCGGAACGCGCCGCGCACGAACGTCACCGCGGGCACCGGTCCGCCGAACGCCTCGGCGATCGCGGACGCCTCCTCGACCCGGCGCGCGACCTCGTCGTGCTCGACGCCCAGGCACATCGCGATCCACGCGTCCAACGCGATCGCGCTGGCCCGCAAGGGATCCGCGGACGCGGGCGCCGCGGCCAGCGCCCGGCGCAGCCACAGCATCTCCTCGGGCAACCGGCCCGCGTAGGTGTACCAGCGGGTCCGGGCCAGGTCGACGGCCGTCTGCAACCCGGTGTGCGGCGCGGACGAGATCAGGTCGGCCAGCACCACCCGGTAGTCGGCCACGTCCGCCTCGACCGCGGCCAGGATCGCCGCCTCGTTGCGGCCCCGGAACGTCGCGGCCAACCGCGCGGCCTCCGACCGGTAGTACTCGCGGTGCAGCTCCCGGACCGCGTCCTCCTCGGTCGATAATCGGAGCCGGGCGGCGCCGTGCTGGCGCAGCGGCTCCAGCAGGTGGTAGCGGCTGCGGTCCTCGGTGGCCAGCACGATGGACTTGTCGATCAACCCCAGCAGCACGTCGGCGACCGGCAGGCCGCCGGCGGCGCACACCGCCTCGGCGGCGGGCAGGCCGAACCCGCCCTCGAACACCGACAGCCGCGCCCACAGCAGCCGTTCGGCGGGCGAGCACAGGTCGTGGTCCCACTCGATCAGCGCCGCCATCGTGCGGTGGTGCTCCAGCGCGACGTTGTCGTTGGCGGTCAGCTCGCGCATCAGGTCGTCCAGCCGGTCCGCGAGCAGCCCGACGGGCATCACCCGCATCCGCACCGCGACCATCTCCACGCCCAGCGGGATGCCCGACACCCGGCGCACGACGCGCACCACGTCCGGCCAGATCTCCTCGGTGACCCGCCACCCCGGGATGCCCGCCTGCGCCCGGTCCACCAGCAGTTGCACGGCCTCGCACCGCTGCTCGGGCCGCGCGTCCTCGGCGGGCACCTCCAGCGGCGGCACGGCCACCAGCACCTCGCCCGGCACCCGCAGCCGCTCCCGGCTGGTCGCCACCACGCGCACGCCCGGCGCCGCGCCCAGCACCTCCTGCACCAGCGTGGCGACCGGCTCCACGAGGTGCTCGCAGTTGTCCAGCACCAGCAGCACCCGGCGCGGGCGCAGGTAGGCCACGAGGGCGTCGAGCGGCGCGGTGGTCGACTGGTCCGGCACGCCGACCGCGCTCAGCACCACCTGCGCGAGCAGTTCGGGGTCACCGCCGCGCGCCGAGGCGAGCTGCGCGACCCGCACGCCGTCCTCGAACGCGCGCGACACCTGCCGGGCCAGCTCCAGGGCCAGCCGGGTCTTGCCGCCGCCGCCCACACCGGTCAGGGTGATCAGCGGCGCCGCGCCCAGCCGCCGGCGCAGGTCGGTCAGCAGGCGTTCCCGGCCGACGAACGAGTTCAGCGCGCGTGGCACGTGGTCGGCGGTGGCTGCGTCCCGCTGGTTCACCCCGCCACCGTACGGCAGTGATCATCGCGCCTGCGGCGTTTCGGCGTGCAGCATCCGAAGCACCAGATCGGCGTAGAGCGCGCCGATGTCCTCCGGCGTGCGCCGACCGCCCGGTTGGTACCAGCGCGCCACGTCGATGCACAGCGACAGCACGGCGAGCGTCGCGCCCGGCACGTCCGGCGCCTCGAACACGCCCGCACGCACGCCGTCGAGCACCATCCGCCGCAGCACGCCCTCGATCCGCCGGCGCAGCACCCGCACCTGCTCCAGGTGCGGCCCGGTGAGCGCGGCCAGTTCGTACTGCACCACCCGCGCGGTGGTGTGGTGCTCGGCGTGCCACCGGGCGAACGCCGCGACCGCGGTCGCGAGCCGGGTCACCGGGTCCGCGTCGGGCACCCCGGTCAGCACCGCCAGCGAGGTGGTGTGGCCGATGCGGCTGATCTGGAACAGCAGGTCTTCCTTGGTGCGGTAGTGGATGTACACCGCGGCCGGCGACATGCCCGCCAGCGCGGCGATGTCGCGGGTCGTCGTGGCGTGGTAGCCCTTGCCCGCGAACGCCGCCGCCGCGGCGATCAGCATCCGGCGCGCGGCCGGCGGCGAGACCTCGGCCCAGGCGCTGTCCAGCAGCTCGAACTCGCGGGTCGTGGTCATGCGCCCTCCTTGACAGGGACCGGACGATACCGCAGGCTAAGCACACGCTTAGTTCTAAGCAACCGCTTAGTATGGAGGCACACCGGTGCGCCGCACGCTGTTCACCGAGGACCACGACGCGTTCCGCGAGTCCGCGCGCGCGTTCGTGGAGCGCACGATCCGGCCGGGTTACGAGAAGTTCGTGGCGCAGCGGCACATCGACCGCGACGTGTGGCTGGAGGCGGGCCGCCAGGGCATGCTCGGCCTGGAGGTGCCCGAGGAGCACGGCGGTGGCGGCGCGAACGACTACCGGTTCAACGCGGTCCTGGGCGAGGAGCTGGCCAAGGTCAGCGCGGGCGTCGCGTCGTGCCTGGGCATCCACGCCGACGTCGTCGCGCCCTACCTGGTCGACCTGTGCACCGAGGAGCAGAAGCGCCGGTGGCTGCCGCGGTTCTGCTCGGGCGAGCTGACCACCGGCATCGCGATGACCGAGCCGTCCGGCGGCTCCGACCTCGCCGCGCTGAGGTCGACCGCCGTGCGGGACGGGTCGGACTGGGTGCTCAACGGCTCGAAGACGTTCATCACCAACGGTTTCTCCGCCGACCTGGTCGTGGTGGCGGCGCGCACCAGTCCGGAGCGCAAGGCCAAGGGCATCACGCTGTTCGCGGTGGAGACCGGGATGCCGGGCTTCGAGCGCGGGCGCAAGCTCGACAAGGTCGGCCAGCCCGAGTCCGACACCGCCGAGCTGTTCTTCACCGACGTGCGGATCCCGGCGGACAACGTGATCGGCGAGGTCGACCGCGGCTTCGTGCACATGATGGAGCGGCTGCCGCAGGAACGGCTCGGCGCGGCGATCTCGAACCTGGCGCACGCGCGGCAGATCCTCACCGAGACGATCGAGTACGCCAAGGAGCGCAAGGCGTTCGGGCAGGCCGTCGGGTCGTTCCAGCACAACAAGTTCGTGCTCGCCGAACTCGTCACCAAGGTCGACGTGACCCAGGCGTTCGTCGACCAGGCCACCGAGGCGCACACCCGGCGCGAGCTGACCGCCGTGGACGCGGCGAAGGCCAAGTACTGGAGCGCGGACGTGCAGAACGAGATCCTCGACGCGTGCGTGCAGCTGCACGGCGGTTACGGCTACATGACCGAGTACCGGGTGGCGCGCGCGTGGATGGACGCCCGGGTGACCCGGATCTGGGCCGGCTCCAACGAGATCATGAAGGAACTCATCGGCCGGGACCTCGGTCTGTGAGCTGAATACCGGAAAGGCTTGGCGCACATGGGAATCCTCGACCGGTTCCGGCTGGACGACCAGGTCGCGATCGTGACCGGCGCGTCGTCCGGGCTGGGTGTCGCGTTCGCGAGGGGGCTGGCCGAGGCCGGCGCCGACGTGGTGCTGGCGGCCCGCCGCGTGGACCGGCTCGCGGAAACCGCCGCGCTGGTCGAGCGGGCCGGTCGACGCGCGCTCGTGGTGCGGGCGGACGTGTCGCGGCCCGAGGACTGCCAGGAGGTGGCCCGGCTCGCGGCCGGGTTCGGCGCCGTGCGGGTGCTGGTGAACAACGCGGGCGTGGCCTCCGCGGTGCCCGCGTCCCGGGAGACGCCCGAGCAGTTCCGCGCCGTGGTGGACGTGAACCTCAACGGCGCGTACTGGATGGCGCAGGCGGCGGCCGCGGTGATGACCGGCGGCGGCTCGATCGTCAACGTCTCCAGCGTGCTCGGCCTGGTCTCCGGCGGGTTGCCCCAGGCGGCCTACTCGGCGTCCAAGGCCGCGCTGATCGGCCTGACCCGCGACCTCGCGCAGCAGTGGACCGGGCGCAAGGGCATCCGGGTCAACGCGGTCGCGCCCGGCTACTTCGCCTCCGAGATGACCGACCAGTACCCCGAGGGCTACCTGGACTCGCACATCGCGCGGCTGCCGATCGGCCGGGTCGGCGACCCCGAGGAACTGGCCGCGGCCGTGGTGTTCCTCGCTTCGGCGGCGGGCGGCTACACCACCGGGGCGACGTTCGTCGTGGACGGCGGAGCAACCGTCGGGGGCTGACGCCGTTGTAACCCGGAACGGGTGACCGTCGACATACCCTGTGTGCACCCGGGCGCACTCAGGGGAGAGTCCGTGACCGCGAACCGCACCGTCGTCGAGGAACCGCGCTTCACCGTCCGGAACCCGCCGCGGACCCCGTTCCGCCGCAAGCGCTTCCTGCTCCCGTTCGGCATCTCCGCCGGTGTCGCGCTGGCGGGCGCGATCGCGCTGTTCGCGGGCGGCGTGGTGACGCTGCCGGCGCAGGGGATCACGGTGGTGCGCGGGATGCTCGCCTCCAAGCGCGACTTCTTCGAGGACGCCGAGGTCAAGCGCGTCCTGATGGCGCACGGGTTCCAGGTCGACCTGACCCCCGTCGGCTCGCGGGAGATCGCGGACAAGGACGACCTCGACAGCTACGACTTCGTGTTCCCGTCCGGCCAGGCCACCGCCGACCGGGTGCGCGACCGGCGCAAGGGCAAGCACCTGGTGTCGAAGAAGCCGTTCTTCAGCCCGCTCGTGCTCGGCACCTACCGCGAGTACGCGGACGCGCTGCTGACGGCGGGCGTGATCAAGCCGCAGGGCGGTGATCCGGCGCTGTACTACAACCTCGACGTGCCGGCCTTCGTGAAGCTGATGGACGGCACCCTGACCGCCGGGCCGGACGAGGAGTACTGGAAGCACTACCCGCCGCTGCGCAACGGGAACCGGATCGTCGCGCAGACCTCCGACCCGTGCCGCACCTACTCGGGGTCCACCTGGCTCGCGCTGGTCGCGTTCGCCGCCAACGGCAACGAGACGCCGCACGACGAGTCCGCCGCGCTGGCCGTCGCCCGGCGGATCAAGCCGCTGTTCGACATCGAGGGTCAGCACGGCGACGACCTGGCGCAGCAGTTCTTCGCGCCCGAGGGCCGCACGTTCGCGCCGATCGTGGCGATCTACGAGCACCAGTTCCTGGCCAACCAGTTCCGCGCCCTGGAGGGCGCCGGGCGGCCGGACACCGAGCACGTGCTGCTCTACCCCGAGGCGCAGCACGAGACGGTGCCGGAGTTCCTGTCGTTCACCGACGCGGGCGACCGGCTCGGCCGGCTCGTGGAGGGCAACCAGGCGCTGCGGGAACGCGCGGTGCGACTGGGTTTCCACGTGTTCGGCGCCGGCGGCACGTACGCGGACAGCGAGTTGGCCGCCGAGCTCACCGCGCGCGGGCTGCCCACGCCGCGCAGCGGGGTCGGCGACACCGAGACGTGGCTGCCCGACCTGCCACTGCTGGAGCGGATGGTCACCGAGGTCGGTGGCTGCCGGTGACCAGGTCCGCGCTGCTCCTGGTGGTGCTGCTGGTGGGCGCGGCGTGCACCGCGACCCCGGCGCCGCGCGAGTCGCTGACCGTGCTGGCGGACGAGGAGTTGCGGGTCCTCGAGCCGCTGTGGGCGGACCTGACCCGGGACACCGGCGTGGAACTGCGGTTCGACTACCGCGGCACGGTCGCCGCGTCCGCCGACGCCTCCGACGGGCACGACCTCGTGTGGCCCTCGACCGACCGGTTCCTGGCGCTGCGCCGGGCGCAGCCGCCGCTGTCGACCAGCATCATGCTGTCCCCGCTCGTGCTGGGCGTGCGACCGGGGGTGGCCGCGCGGTTCGGCGCGCAGCCGTCGTGGGCGGAACTGGCGTCGGCGGCCGGTCGCGGCGAGCTGCGCTACGGCATGACCGACCCGCGCCGCTCCGGGTCCGGGCTCATCGCGCTGGTCGGGGTGGCCACCGCGGCCGCGGGCACCGGCGCCGCGCTGACGCCGGCCGACGTGCGGTGCGACAAGCTCCAGTCCTTCCTGGCCGGACGCGCGTTCACCGCGCCCGACCTCGACGCGCTGCGCGGTCGTCTGTCCGAAGTGGACGGTGTCGCGGTGTCCGAGGCCGTTGCCGCGCAAGCAGGTCTGGACGTGGTGTACCCGCGCGACGGCATCGTGCTGGCCGACTTCCCGCTGATGCTGCGCAAGGCCGAGCGCCGGTCCGGCTACGACCGGGTGGTGGCGTGGTTGCGCGGGCCGGGCCCGCAGCGGCGGATCATGGAGACCGGGCACTACCGGCCGGTGAACCCGGACGTGCCGCGGACCGGCGCGCTGGCGGGCGGCGTGGGCACCGCGCTGTACTTCCCCGGCGCGCAGGAGGTGCTGGACGCGCTGCTCGCCGCCTACGACCGGGCCGGCACGCCGTCGCGCGTGGTGTTCGTGCTGGACCACTCGCGGTCGATGGCGGGGGAGCGGCTCGACGCGCTGCACCGGGCGTTCGACGTGCTGGCGCACTCGGGCGGCTTCGACCAGTTCCACCTCGGCGAGACGATCACCGTGGTGCGGTTCGCGGGGCAGGTGCTCGACGAGCGCAGCACCACGATCACCAGCCGGGCCGACCTGGACGCGGTGACCTCGGGCTCGGCCGACCTGGCCGACCACACGGCCGTCTACTCGGCGCTGGACCACGCCTACCGGACCTACCCGGGCGCGACCGTGGTGCTGCTGACCGACGGCGAGAACAACGCGGGCCTGGACCGGGAGGCGTTCCGCGCCGCGTGGCCGATCCCGCCGCGCACGTACGCGATCCGGCTGGGCGACGCGGACCCGGCGGAGCTCGCCGAGCTGACCCGCGCGTCCGGCGGCCGGGTCGTGGACGCGACGCCGGGTTCCCTCGGTGAGGCGGTGGAGGAGATCCGTGGATGTCGATAGGGCGCTGTGGTGGTCGGTCTGGTGGGTGTGGGCCGTCGTCTGGCTGGTGACCGCGCTCGCGATCGCGGTGTCGGTCGCGCTGGTGGTGCTCGCCTGGCGGCAACGTCGTCGGCGGGGCGCCGCGGACCTGCCCGGGTTGACCATCTACCTGGACGAGAAGGCCGTCATGGACCTCTACCAGGTCGGCGGCTACGGCGACGCCATGACCAAGGAGGTCGTGGACCGGGTCGGCGTGAACAAGGACGGCAAGATCGCCCTGAAGGGTCTCGACGTCGGCCTGGAGGGCGCGCGGTCGTCCGGGCGCGAGGTGGTCAAGACCTACATCGAGAACCACGACGGCATCACGGTCATCGGCGCGGTGCTCGCCGCGCTGGAGTCCGCGCACGGCGTGGTGCACGCCGACCTGCGCGACCTGACGATGGTGCGCAACGTGGCGCTGGACAAGCACCTCGACGGCGACCAGCGCACCGCGCGGCTGCGCAAGGTCGACTCGTACGTGTCGGTGAAGGGCTGGTTCCGGGTGGCCGGTGAAGCGGGCGGCACCACCACGTTCCTCGCGCCGTTCGGCGATCCGGACGACCACGAGGAGGGCGCGCAGGTGCGCGTCGACTGCCACGGCCAGGGTCTGCGCGACGAGGTGGTGCCCGACGGCCGGTTCCAGGCGCGGTGCCTGGGCAAGGTGCAGAGCTGGCGCGCGACGACGGGTGAGCTGGTGATCCGGCCGATCGCCATGTTCCAGTGAGGACCGGGCGCCCGTGCGATGCTGTCCTCATGAGAACGGTTCCCGAGCGGTTGATCGCGGCGGCCACCAGGCTGTTCGCGGAGAAGGGGTACGACCGGGTCGCGGTGCAGGAGATCGTGGACCTCGCCGGGGTCACCAAAGGGGCCATGTACCACTACTTCGGGTCGAAGGACGACCTGCTGCACGAGATCTACGGCAGCCTGCTGCGGGTGCAGACGACGCGGCTGGAGGAGATCGCGGCCGGCGCCGGGCCGATCGCGGAGCGGCTGCACGCGGCGGCGGTGGACGTGATCGTGACGAGCGTGCGGAACTTCGACCAGGCCAAGGTCTACTTCCGCTCGGCCGACCACCTCGCCGACGACAAGCGCGCCGAGATGCGCGGGGAACGCCGCCGCTACCACGAGCGGTTCCGCCGGCTGGTCGAGGAGGGGCAGGCCGACGGCACGTTCGCCGGCACCACGCCCGCCGACCTCGTCGTGCACTTCTTCTTCGGCGGCGTGCACCACCTGGACAGCTGGTACCACCCCGACGGCGAGCTGACCGCCGAGCAGGTCGGCGCGCACTACGCCGACCTGCTGCTCGCGTCGTTGCGCCCCTAGGGCACCAGCAGCACCACGGTTTCCGCCACGCACGCGGGTTTCGGCGCGCCGTCGATCTCCACCACGACCTTGACCACGCCCTGCTTGCCGGGCGGCAGGTCGGTCAGCGACAGCAGTTCCGCGCCCGCCCGCACCGCCGAGCCGACCACGACCGGGTGCGGGAAGCGGACCTTGTTCAACCCGTAGTTCACGCCCATCGACAACCCGTCGACGGCGTAGACCTCCCGCACCAGCAAGGGGATCAGCGACAGCGTCAGGTAGCCGTGCGCGACCGTGGCGCCGAACGGGCCCGCCGCCGCGCGCTCCGGGTCGACGTGGATCCACTGGTGGTCGCCGGTCGCGTCGGCGAACAGGTCGATCTCCCGCTGGGTGATCTCGTGCCACGGCCCGAAACCCAGGTGCGTGCCGACCGCGCCCGCCAGTTCGTCCAGTGAGGCGAAGGTGCGCACGCTCAGTCCTTCGGTCCGCCGGCGACGTAGACCACCTGACCGGACACGAACCCGGCCCCTTCGCTCACCAGGAACGACGCGGTGTGCGCGATGTCCTCGGGCGTGCCGACGCGGTTCACCGGGATCGCCGCGGCCGCGCCCTTCTTGAAGTCCTCGAAGTCGATGCCGACGCGGGCCGCGGTGGCGGCGGTCATGTCGGTGGCGATGAAACCCGGCGCGATCGCGTTGACCGTGACGCCGAACCGCCCGAGTTCGATCGCGAGGGTTTTGGTGAAGCCCTGCAACCCGGCCTTGGCCGCCGCGTAGTTGGCCTGGCCCCGGTTGCCCAGCGCGGACGTGCTCGACAGGTTCACGATCCGGCCCCAGCCCGCCTCGGTCTGGTGCCGCTGCACGGCGCGGCTCATCAGGAACGCGCCGCGCAGGTGCACGGTCATCACCGCGTCCCAGTCGTCGTCGGTCATCTTGAACAGCAGGTTGTCCCGCAGGATCCCCGCGTTGTTCACCAGCACGGTCGGCGCGCCCAGCCCGTCGACCACCCGGGCCACGGCCGCCTCCACCGCGGCGCTGTCGCCCACGTCGACGCCGACCGCGAGCGCCCGCCCGCCGGCCGCCTCGATCTCCGCCACGCCCGGCGCGCAGGACTCCTCGACCAGGTCGAGCAGCGCGACGGCGAGCCCGTCGGCCGCGAGCCGTCGCGCGACGGCGGCCCCGATCCCGCGTGCGGCGCCGGTGACGATGGCGACGCGTGCGTCGTTGTCGGCCACGGTCGGTCCTCCTCGTTGTGCAGGCCTAAGCAACCGCTTAGTAACCTAGTGCGTGCCCGGCCTTGACGCCAGAGCGACGCGGGGGTGACCATACCGACTGGTCGGAATCCTCCGGCGAGGAGGCGCGCGTGGAGTTCGACGGCAAGGTCGTGCTGGTCACCGGCGCCGCGGGCGGCATCGGCGAGGGGCTGGTCCGGCGGTGGGCGGGCCGCGGCGCGCACGTCGTGGTGGCCGACGTCGACGAGCGCGGCGCGGAGGTCGCGGCCGACGTGGACGGTGTGTTCGTCCGGTGTGACGTGCGCGATCCCGCGGCGAGCGAACGGGCCGTCGCCACCGCCGTCGACCGGTTCGGCGGCCTGGACGTCGCGGTGCTCAACGCGGGCATCGCGACCGGGTTCGGCCTCGGCGAGGACTTCGACGTCGACCGCTACCGCGCCGTCATGGGCGTCAACCTGGACGGCGTGGTCTACGGCGTCCACGCGGCGATCCCGGCGCTGCGGGCGCGCGGCGGCGGCCACCTGCTGGCCACCGCGAGCATGGCCGGCCTGATGCCGATGCCGATGGACCCGTTGTACGGCGCGAACAAGGCGGCCGTCGTGGCGCTGGTGCGCGCGCTCGGCCCGGTGCTCGAGGGCGAGCGCATCGCGGTGAACGCGGTGTGCCCCTCGTTCGCCGACACCGGCATCATCACCGGCGTGAAGGACGCGCTCGAGTCGGCCGGCATGCCGATCCTGACCGTGGAGGCGGTGGTCGACGCGTTCGACCGGGCCGTCGACTCCGGCCGCACGGGGGAGTGCTGGTGGGTCCAGTCCGGCCGCCCGAGCGAACCCTTCGCGTTCCGCAACCCTCCCGGACCCCGGTCGCCGGACGGCGGCAGGTTGTCCGTCGAGCCCCTGGACTGAAAGCGTTGCGCGCCAACCGGAATCCCCCGTCCACCGGGCTCTCGGGAGACGATTGCCCGGTGCGCCGACCGGAACCCTCCGCCACCGGACGATCGTCCCTGGGGCGATCGCCGCGCGTCACCCGGAACCACCCGGCGGGTTGTCCCGCCGCACCCCTCGAGGAAGGCTGAAAGCGTTGCGCGCCATCCAGATCACCGAGTTCGGCGGTCCCGAAACCCTGGTCGAGGTCGACCTGCCCGACCCCGAGCCCGGGCCGGGCGAGCTGCTGGTCGAGGTCGACCGCGCCGGGCTCAACTACGCCGACACGCACCAGGTCGAGAACTCCTACCTCGCCCGCATGGAGCTGCCCCTGGTGCCCGGCGGTGAGGTCGTCGGGCGCACGCCGGAGGGGCGACGCGTCGTCGTGCTCACCACCGACGGCGCGGGCGGGTACGCGCAGAAGGCCGTGGGGCCCGAGGCGACCGCGTTCGACGTGCCCGACGGCGTGGACGACCTGACCGCGCTGAGCATGGTCGTGCAGGGCGCGACCGCGTGGTTGTTGTTGCGCCGCAGCACGCACCTGGAGCCGGGGGAGACCGTCGTCGTGCACGCCGCCGCGGGCGGTGTCGGCACGCTCGCCGTGCAGCTGGCCCGGAGGTGGGGCGCGGGTCGGATCATCGCGACCGCGAGCACCGAGGAGAAGCGCGCGCTCGCGGTGGAACTCGGCGCGGACGTCGCGGTCGACTCGGCCGCCGAGGACATCACCGCCGCGCTGCGCGAGGCCAACGGCGGCCGGCGGGTCGACGTGGTGCTGGACATGACCGGCGGCGTGGTGACCGACCAGAGCCTCGCGGCGCTGGCGCCGTTCGGCCGGCTCGCGTTCTACGGCATGGCGAGCCGCGAGCAACCCACCCCGATCGCGCCCGCCGCGCTGCTCTCGCACACCACCACCGTGACCGGGATGTGGCTGCCGCACGCGTTCGGGCTGCCCGGCCGGGTCGTGCACCGGGCGATGGCCGAGCTGTTCGACCTGGTGCTGCGCGGCGAGCTGCGGGCGGTGCCGGGCGGCGAGTACGGCCTGTCCGAGGCCCGGCGCGCGCACGAGGACCTCCGCGCCCGGCGCACCACCGGCAAGCTGCTGCTCGACCCGTCCCGCTGACGGCGGAGGGCCGCACCCCCGGTTCAGGGGTGCGGCCCTCCGCGTCGGACCCGAGGTCAGTCGCTCAGCTCGGCCAGCGCGGCCTTCACCTTGGCGAGCTCGGCCTCCAGCTCCTCCATGCGGGTGCGGTGCTGGGACCGGGCCGCCTCGATGACCTCGTCGATGCCGCCGGCGATGTCCTCGTGCAACTCCTTGGCCGCCCGGGACACCGCGGCGGCCGCGACGGACAGGCCGGTGACGACGCGCTTGGTGCCGTGCACCAGGTCGGCCTGCCACTCGCCGTCGGCGGTGCCGGTGACGGTCAGCGTCAGCTCGACCGTCCGGGTCTTCTTCACCGTGCTCTTGGCCCGCTTGGCGGCGGGCTTGGCCTCCGGCTCGGGCTTCACCGCGGGTTCGGCCGCGACCTCGGGCTTCTCGTCCTGCACGGGTGCGGCGGGCGCCTCGGCGTCCACCTGGTCGTCCTGCTCCACGAGCGTGTCCGCCACGTTGTCGTTTCCTCTCGGCTCAACCTGCTCGACCCGCCGGCATTCTAGAACACCTGTTCGACGGAGGGTCGATTGCCCCGCACAGCGTAGGGCGTCGGCCGATCGGACGCGGATCACACCTCGGGCGGCAGCCGGACCACCCGCTGCGGTTCGACCGCGGCCACCCCGGGCACCGACCGCAGCGCGTCGACCCCGTCCGCCGCGACCGCGCCGGTGACCAGGCCCAGCGGCTCGAGCACCTGCTCCACCACGAGCCCCGCGCCGCGCAGCGCCTCGACCACGCGGGCCAGGTCGCCGAGGCTGCCCCCGGCGACCGACACCACGACCGCGGTGCTCAGGGCGCCTGCACCAACCCGGTGCCCACGTCCGTCGACGGCAGCCCGAGCCGGCGGCCCGACTGCGCCAGCCGCGCCCACAGCTCCCACCCGCGCGCCTGGTGGTGCTGGGCCAGCAGCGCGGCCACGCCCGCCACGTGCGGCGTCGCCATGCTCGTGCCCTGGAGCCGGCGGTGCCAGCTGTCCGGGCTGTTCCACGCCGAGTACACGTCCACGCCCGGCGCCACCACGTCGACCTGGCCGACGGTGTCGACGGTGCCGCAGGAGAACGGCGCGAGCGCGCGCTTCTCGTCGATCGCGCCGACGGAGAGGATCGACGGGCAGTTGGCCGGGTGCCCGACCGGCGCGACGGTGCCCGGCCGGCGGCTCTCGTTGCCCGCCGCGGCGACGATCAGCGTGCCCTTGGCGAGCGCGCGTTGCGCGGCCTGCTCGAAGACCTGCGAGTACGCCGCGCCCGGCCGCACCGCCGCGCCGAGCGACATGGAGATCACCGCGACCCCGTTGGCCACCGCCCACGCGATGCCCGCGAGGATGCCGCCGTCCGAGCCGAAACCCGCGTTGGACAACACCTTCCCGGCGTAGACCTCGGCCTCGTAGGCGACGCCGTAGCCCGGCCCGCCGCTCGCGGGCTTGCGCGGACCGGTGGACGTGCCGATGCAGTGCGTGCCGTGACCGTGCGCGTCCTCCGCCGACTCGCCGGTGATGAACGAGTTCGTGAGCACGGTGCGACCGGCGAAGTCCGGGTGCGCGGTGGTGAAACCGGTGTCCAGCACGGCGACCCGGACTCCCGCGCCGGTGGCCGTGCTGACCGTCGCGCCGACGGCCTGAAGGCCCCAGGTGAAGACGCTCTCGTCGGCGGCCACGGCGTCCTCGGTCGACGCGGTGTAGGCCTGCACGACCCGTTCGGCCTCGACCACGGCGATCGGGCCCGCACCCTCGGCGGCCCGCGTCAACCTGGTGACCTGGTCCGGTTCCGCGGTGACGACGGCGACGCCGAGTTCGTGCAGGATGATCCCGTCGGTGGCGGCCAGCTGCTCGCTGGTGACGGTGTCGGCCGTGGTGGTGGCGGCGATTCCGGCCACCCGGCTCAGCTCGTGCGCGCCCGCGGCGATCGCGCCGTCTTCCAATAACACGAGGTAGCGGCCGGTGGTCTCGGCTCCGGAAGGCTCAGACATGACGGCCCCCTTCCAGGGGTTGGGGAGGCTGTCTTTCCTATGCCCT
This sequence comes from Actinosynnema sp. NPDC020468, assembly GCF_040642015.1. Lineage (NCBI taxonomy): Bacteria > Bacillati > Actinomycetota > Actinomycetes > Pseudonocardiales > Pseudonocardiaceae > Actinosynnema > Actinosynnema sp. NPDC020468. The sequence goes on along the minus strand of NZ_JBFAEO010000019.1, from coordinate 96,169 downwards.
CCCCGGGGAATCGTCAGTCCGTCCGCACCGGGTTCACGCGGTCGCCGGCTCGGTTCCACGCTTTCGGACTAGTTTGGCCAGCGGTTCCACCACTCGCGCGGCGACCGGGCCCAGCACCGCCATCAACAGGACGTACGCGGTCGCCAGCGCGGCGAGCCTGCCGTCCACCGCGCCGGAGGCCACGGTGAGGCTCGCGATGACGATCGAGAACTCGCCGCGCGCCACCAGCGCGGCGCCCGCGCGGGCCCGGCCGAGCTTGCCGATGTGCTGTCTTTTCGCGGCCCACCAACCGGTTGCGACCTTCGTCGCGGTCGTCACGACGGCCAGCGCGACGGCCAAGCCCAGCACGGGTGGAATCGACGCCGGGTCGGTGTTCAACCCGAACACCACGAAGAACATCGCGGCGAACAGGTCCCGCAACGGCTCCAGCATCCGGGTGGCGTTCTCCGCCGTGGAGCCGGAAATGGCGATGCCCAACAGGAACGCGCCCACCGCCGCCGAGACCTGCAACTGCGAGGCGAGGCCCGCGACGAGCAGCGCCGAGCCCAACACCTTGAGCAGGAACACCTCCGCGTCGGGACTGTCCACCACGGCCGACACGTACTTGCCGTACTTCAGCGCGATCACCAGCACGACGGTGATCGCCAGAAGCGAGATCCCGACCGCGGTCAACCCGCCGAGGAAGCTCACGCCCGCCAGCACGGCGGTGAGGATCGGCAGGTACACGGCCATCGCCAGGTCCTCGAACACCAGCACCGACAGCACCACCGGCGTCTCGCGGTTGCCGAGCCGGCCGAGGTCGCCCAGCACCTTCGCGATGATCCCGGACGACGAGATGTAGGTGACGCCCGCCATCGCGAGCGCGCCCACCGGACCCCAGCCGAGCACCAGCGCGGCCAGCGCGCCCGGCGTCGCGTTCAGCACGATGTCGACCACACCCGCCATCCACGACCGCTTCAACCCGGTCATGAGCTCCGCCGCGGAGTACTCCAACCCCAGCAGCAGGAGCAGCAGGATCACGCCGATCTCGCTGGCGATGTGGGTGAACTCCTCGATGCCGGTCAACGGGATCAGGCCGCCGTGGCCGAACGCGAGACCGCCGAGCAGGTACAGCGGGATGGGCGAGATGCCGATCCGCCAGGCCAACCTGCCGAGCAGGCCGAGCCCGAAGAACACCGCGCCGAGCTGGATGAGGGCGATTGCCGTGGTGTGCAAGGCGCTCAGCCACCACCCAGGATGTCGGCCGCCTGGCCGAGCCCGTCGGCCGTCCCGACCACCACCACGAGGTCACCGCCCGCGAACACGAAGTCCGGTCGCGGCGAGGGCGACACGGCGCCCGCGCGCACCACGGCCACGATCGACGCGCCGGTGCGGGTCCGCAGCTCGGTCTCGCCGAGCGTGCGCCCGTCGAAGTCCGAGCCCGGCACGATCGGGAACTGCTTGGTCGAGATGCCCGTGATGTCCGAGTGCTGGTCCCTCAGGTGCGCCACCAGTTGCGGCGCGCCGAGCAGACCCGCCAACGTGCCGGCCTCGGTCGGGGTGAGCGGTATCGACGCGGAGCAGTCGTCCGGGTCGTCCTTGCTCGAGACGATCAGCTCGAACTTGCCGTCGCGATAGGTGATCACCCCGATCCGGCGACCCGCGCGGATCATGAAGTCCTGGCGGGTGCCGATCCCGGGCAACGGCGTGACCTCGACGTTCATGTCCGCGATCATAGGCGACATGGCTGAACGGGTGCGTGCGCTGCGTAGCGGGTGGGTGGTCAGGGACCGGGTGCCCGGACCGGACGTCGACGAGTTCGCCGAGCCGGAGCGGATCGTCGGCGCGCTGGCCGGCGCCCGGAACGGCACGCTGCTCGCCGTGCAGCACCCGCACCGCACACCGCGGGCGTTAGCCGCCGGGTTGACCCTACGGGAAGCGCTCCCGCAGGCCGTCGCGACCCTCGGCGAACTGCGCGGGTTGCACTACCGCCACGTGCACGACGTGGTCGCGCCCTACCGCGTCGACGGACCGGACGGCACCGCCTACGGCCTGCTGTGCCTGGCCGACCCGGCGGCCGTCGGCCACACCGAGGAGGTCTACCCCGACGTGGTCGCCGAGCGGGCCGGCGTGCTGACCGCCCTGGCCTGCGTGACCAGCGCCGCCCTGCTGGTGCCGGTGCCCGCGGGCCCGCCGGAGACGACCGGGTCGCCGCGGTCCGACCTCACGTCGCTGGTCGCGGCGGTCACCGACGAGCCGGCCGTGTCCATGGTCGACCCCGGCGGGCGCCGGCACTGGCTGTGGCTGGTCGGACCGGGCCACCACCAGGACGCCCTGCTCGCCGCCGCCGGCGCGCACCCGCTGATGGTCGCGGACGGCAACCACCGCGTGGCGGCGGCCGCGGCGGCGGGTCTGTCCGGGTTGTTGGCGCTGGTCACGGCCGGTCCGGACCTGCGCGTCGGACCGATCCACCGGGCCATCACCGGCACCGGGCTGACCTTGGCGGAGGCCGTCGCGGCCTGGCGCGCCGTGGGCCTGGACGTGCGACCGGTCGGCGACGTGCGCCCCTCGCCCGGCCACGTGATCGCGCGGTCCGGCGCGGACGCGGTGCAGGTGACGCTGCCGGCGCACGGCGTCGACCACGCGCTGGTCGAGTCCGTGCTGCTGGAACGGGCGCTCGGGCTCGACCCGGAGAGCCCGCACGTGCGCCCGACCACGACCGCGCTGGACGCGGACGTGATGCTCTACCTCGCGCCGGTCCCGTTGCCCGACGTGCTGCGGGTGCACGCGGAGGGCGGTCGGATGCCGCGCAAGAGCACCTACTTCACGCCCAAGCCGCGCAGCGGTCTCCTGCTGGCCGACCTCGACTGACCTAGGGTCGGACGCATGGCGGTGCGAGCGATTCGAGGCGCGACCCAGGTCGACGCCGACGAGCGGGACCAGGTGTTGGAGGCCACGGCCGAACTCGTGCGCGAGGTGCTGACCCGCAACGACCTGGCCCCGGACGACCTCATCAGCGCGGTGCTCACGGCCACGCCCGACCTGGTGTCGGAGTTCCCGGCGTACGCGGCGCGCATCGCGGGTCTGGCCGACGTGCCGCTGCTGTCCGCCACCGAGATCGCGGTGCCCGGCGCGATGCCGCGGGTGATCCGGTTGCTCGCCCACGTGGAGACCGACCTGCCCCGCGGGTCGGTCCGCCACGTGTACCTGCGCGGCGCGGCCGGTCTGCGCACCGACCTCAACCACTGAAGCACTGACCACCGGATTCGGCGTGACCGGCGGCACCAGGCACAATAGGAGGTTGACGACCGCCGTCGCCTTGAGGAGGAAACACCCGTGGGACACGGTGAGCTGCGTGGCGTGGTGGCCCTGGACGGGCCGTCCGGCACCGGCAAGTCCTCCGCCGCCCGCCGGTTGGCCGCCGCGCTGGGCGCCCGCTACCTGGACACCGGCGCGATGTACCGCGCCGTGACGCTGGCCGTGCTGCGCGCGGGCGTCGACCCGGCCGACGCGGACCGCGTGGCCGAGGTGGTGCACGCGGCGCGCGTCGAGCAGGGCGTCGACCCGGAGCACTCGACCACCGCGCTCGACGGCGAGGACGTCGGCGTGGAGATCCGCGGCCCGGAGGTGACGTCGGCGGTGTCGGCGGTGTCCGCCGAACCGCGGGTGCGCGCGCTCGTCGTGGCGCAGCAGCAGGCGATCATCGCCGACGCGCTCGACGGTGTGGGCGGCGTCGTCGTGGAGGGTCGCGACATCGGCACCGTCGTCGCGCCCGACGCGCCGCTGAAGGTCTACCTGACCGCCGACCCGCAGGCGCGCGCGCAGCGCCGGGCCAAGCAGGACAGCGCTTCCGGCCGGGTGTCCACTGTGGACGCCACCCTCGTCGACGTGCAGCGGCGCGACGCCCTCGACTCGTCGCGCGCGGTGTCGCCGCTGCGGCCGGCCGAGGACGCCGTGCGGCTGGACACCACCGAACTCGACCTGGCCGGCGTGCTGGCCGCGTTGCTGCGCCTGGTGGACGAGCGCGGTCTGGTCGCGGAACCGAGCGGACGGGTGCGGTGACGGCTCAACTACCCGACGGCAACGTGCCCTGGCTGCACGACGTCGGTCGGTGGATCTCGCGCGTGCCGCTGCGGTCGTGCTACCGGTACCGGGTGCACCACGCCGACCGGGTGCCCCTGGAGGGCCCGGTCGTGATCGTGGCCAACCACAGCTCGATGGTGGACGGGCCGCTCCTGCTCGGCACGTTCCGCAGGCGGGTCGCGTTCTGGATCAAGCAGGAGATGTTCAAGGGGCTCGCGGGCAAGGGCCTGCGGGCGATGGGGCAGATCCCGGTGCGCCGGGGCGAGCCGGACCGCACGCCGTTGATCACCGGGCAGCAGGTGCTGCGCGCGGGCGGCGTGGTCGGCGTGTTCCCCGAGGGGACCCGCGGCGCGGGCGACGTGTCGCAGGCCCAGCAGGGCGCGGCCTGGTTGGCGCGGTCGACGGGCGCGCTCGTGGTGCCCGTGGCGTGCCGCGGCACCCGACGCCCGGAGGGCTCCGGCAGGCGGTTCCGCCCCGTCGTGGACGTGCTGGTGGGCGAACCCTTCGCGCTGCCGCCCGACAAGGGCAGGCAGGCGCTGGTCGACGCCACCGAGCGCGTTCGCGACCGCTTGGCCACGCTGGTGGCCGAGCTCGACAGTCAGCGAAGCGTGAGTGGAGAAGCACGATGACGGACCTGGACGGCACCTGGGCGGACGAGTCCGACTGGGCCGCGTTCGACGAAGCCGGGTTCGACGGTGAGGACTCGGGCGCGCCCCCGCAGCCCGTGCTGGCCGTGGTCGGCCGGCCGAACGTGGGCAAGTCGACGTTGGTCAACCGCATCATCGGCCGCCGCGAGGCGGTCGTGCAGGACGTGCCGGGCGTGACCCGGGACCGGGTCGCCTACGACGCGCTGTGGAACGGCCGCAAGTTCACCGTGGTCGACACGGGCGGCTGGGAACCCGACGCCACCGGCATGATGGCGTCGGTCGCGCAGCAGGCCGAGCTGGCCATGAACACCGCGGACGCGATCGTGTTCGTAGTCGACGCCTCGGTCGGCGCGACCACCACCGAGGAGGCCGCGGTGAAGGTGCTGCGGCGCTCGAAGCGGCCCGTGGTGCTGGTGGCGAACAAGGTCGACGACGAGCGGCTGATGGGCGAGGTCGCGTCGCTGTGGTCGCTCGGGCTCGGCGAGCCGGTGCCGGTCAGCGGTCTGCACGGGCGCGGGTCGGGCGACCTGCTCGACAAGATCCTGGACGTGCTGCCGGAGACGCCGCGCGACACGTTCGCCTCCGGCGCGGGCGGTCCGCGGCGGGTCGCGCTCGTCGGCCGGCCGAACGTCGGCAAGTCCTCGCTGCTCAACCGGCTCACCGGCGAGCAGCGCGCGGTGGTCGACTCGGTCGCCGGCACCACCGTCGACCCGGTCGACTCGCTGGTCGAGCTGGACGACGAGGTGTGGCGGTTCGTGGACACCGCCGGGTTGCGCAAGCGGGTGAACTTCGCCTCCGGCGCGGAGTACTACGCGTCGCTGCGCACCAAGGCCGCGATCGAGTCGGCCGAGGTGGCGATCGTGCTGCTGGACGCGTCCGACCCGATCAGCGAGCAGGACCTGCGGGTGCTCAGCATGGTGGTCGACTCGGGTCGGGCGTGCGTGCTGGCGTTCAACAAGTGGGACCTCGTGGACGAGGACCGGCGCCTCGCGATGGTGCGCGAGCTGGAGCGCGGGCTGGTGCGGGTGCCGTGGGCCGAGCGGGTCAACATCTCGGCGCTGACCGGTCGCTCGGTGCGCAAGCTCGCGCCCGCCCTGCGCACCGCGTTGAACTCGTGGGACACCCGCGTGCCGACCGGCAGGCTCAACGCGTGGTTGACCGACCTGATCGCCGCGACCCCGCCGCCGGTGCGCGGCGGCAAGCAGCCCAAGGTGCTGTTCGCCACCCAGGCGGGCACCCGGCCGCCGACGTTCGTGCTGTTCACGAGCGGTTTCCTGGAGGCGGGCTACCGCCGGTTCATCGAGCGCAGGTTGCGCGAGGAGTTCGGCTTCGAGGGCAGCCCGGTGCGCGTCTCGGTGCGGGTGAGGGAGAAGCGCCCGAAGAAGTGACGCGGGTTGCCCCGCCCACCGGGGTGCGGTTGCCTGGGTCGCGTGCCGGTGCGATTGGTCCTGGCGGACGACGAGCCCCTGCTGCGTCGGGGGCTCCGCGTACTGCTGGAGGCGGGCGGCGCGGTCGAGGTCGTGGCCGAGGCGTCGGACGGCGCCGAGCTGCTGGACGTGACGCGGCGGTTCTCGCCCGACGTCGCGCTGGTGGACGTGCAGATGCCGCGGATGGACGGGTTGGCGGCGCTGCGGGCGATGCTGGCGTGGACGTCGCCGCCCGCGGTGGCCGTGCTGACGACGTTCGACCTGGACGACTACGTGGCGACGGCGCTGGACCTGGGCGCCCAGGGCTTCCTGCTGAAGGACGCCGAACCCGACGCGCTGGAGCGCGCGGTGCTCGACCTGGCCGCGGGCGGCGCGGTCCTGGACCCCCGGATCGCCGCCCGCCTGCTGCCCAAGCTCCGCCTCGCGGGCCGGTTCCGGACCCGGCCGCCGGTCACCGGGCTGAGCGCGCGTGAGCAGCAGGTGCTGGAGCTCCTGGCGGCGGGCAACCCGAACAGCGCCATCGCCGCGTCGCTCGGGCTGACCGAGGCCACGGTCAAGAGCTACGTGTCGACGGTGCTGACGAAACTCGGCGTGGAGAACCGCGTGCAGGCCGCGCTCGTCGCCCACCGGGTGCCGCTGTGGTGATCGAGCTGCTGGTGGTCCTGGCACCCGCCGCGATGGTCCTGCTCGCCGACTACGTGCCGTTCGCCTGGTCCCCGTGGGCCGCGCTGGCCGCGTGCGCCCTGCTGCCCGTGCGCCGGCACCGCCCGTGGCTCGCCGCCGTCCTGTGCCTCCCGGGCCTGATCGGCGGCTTGGGCTGGCCCCCGATGGTGGTCGCCCTGTACCGGATCGGCCGAACGTCGTCACGCGTCGTGGTCATGGTCGCCTGGGCCCTGCTGGCCGCCGTGCTGGCGTCGTCGGTGGTGGTGATCGACCTGAGGTGGAACGGCGCGATCCTGACCTACGCCTTCGGCCTGTTCATGTCCGGCGCCCCGACCGCGTTGGGCGCGCTCATCACCACCCGACAACGCCTGACCGCGAGCCTGGCCGAGGAGTCGAGGGCCAGGGGAGCGGAGCTGGAGGCTCGGGAGTCGGCCGCCCGCGCGTCGGAACGAGCCCGCATCGCCCGCGAGATCCACGACGCCGTGGGCCACCACGTGACCCTGATGGCCGTGGAGTCGGCGGCGTTGGCGGCAACATCGGACGACCCCCGAACGAGGCAAACGGCAACCCGCCTGCGATCGTCGGCGAAGGAGGCCCTGGCCGAAATGCGCACCGCCCTGGGCCTGCTCGACTCACCGCCCCCGGTCGAAACCCTGCACACCCTGGTGGACCGCGCTCGGGCCGCCGGCCTGTCGGTAACCCTGGACGACCGTTCCCCCACCCCGCCCCCACCGACGGCCCGCGCGGCGTACCGAGTGGTCCAGGAAGCCCTGACCAACGTGACGAAACACGCCCCCGGCTCAACCGTCCGCGTGCGACTGTCCTCAGTGGACGGCTGCCTGCACGTGACGGTGATCAACACCCCACCCCCATCCGCCCCGTCCCCTTCTTCGGAGGGAGGCACCGGCCTACACGGCCTGCGGGAACGAGTGCGTCAAGCGGGAGGCACCCTGACCACGGGCCGCACCCCGGACGGAGGCTGGACGGTGAAAGCGAACCTACCTTCGGGTCCGTCGAAAGTTGACAAGAACAACTCGACTTAAGGTGGTAGCCCCGGCCCCCGGCCACCCCGCATAGTCGACACCGTCGATCGCGGGGGAGCGCAGGTCGACCGAGGGGATGCAGGGGCTCGCGGGGGCGGGCCCCTGCCACCTCGCGACCCCCGGTTGAACGGGGTTGGATCAGATGCGCTAAGCTATCGCAGCACCCCTTGAGAGAGGGGCTGTGGCCGGGACGTGGCGCAGTTTGGTAGCGCACTTGACTGGGGGTCAAGGGGTCGCAGGTTCAAATCCTGTCGTCCCGACGGTCTGAAGAAGCCCGCTGGATCTGGAGAATAACACCAGGTCAGCGGGCTTTTTCGTGCGTTCGGAACGATCTTGAAACTGGTCACGAGACGGCAACGAAACGATCTTCGTGGGTGCTGTGAAGGAGCGGATCGGGAGCGACTGGCTCCTGATTTTTGACCAGCGCCAAATGGGGTCGCCACCCTAACGGGTGATTCTGTCGAACCTGCCCGGACCTGGCCCGACGTGCGCGGACCGATGTCAACCGACCCGAAGCGGAAGCCTGTCGAGTGGTGCTGGTCGTAGGGTCGTCGGGTGGCCGAGAGTGATGTGGTGCGGCGTCGTTTCAGGGTGACCGTCGAGGTGTTGGTCGAGGTGGTCGACGAGGTGGCGTTGGAGCGGGCCGCGCTGCGGTCGATCGCCGAGTCGGACCATGTGGTCGAGGACGGCTCGGGGCTGAGCGTGGAGCAGGTCCGCGAGGAGGAGTCCGAGGGCGTGCGGGGTGATCCGGTAGTGGCGTTGGAGACCGTGCTCGACCCGTACGCGATCGTCGACTGCGACGGTGTCGAGGTCGACGGCGCGGAGTACTCGGCCGCCGAGACGGACGAGCACTGGCACGCCTTGCCGGAGTGGCCGGATTTCGCGGGTCTGTTCCCGGGGTGCGGGTGCGGGGACGAGTCGTGCGACGTGTGCGCGGCGGCCATGGTGACGCCGCGGACGGCAGCGGTGTTGTGGTCGGCGGCGGAGTTCCTGGCCGATTTGGCCTACGACGACGTGGTCGAGTTCGGCGACGATCCGGTCGACCCGGCCGACGGGGGTTGGTCGGTGTTCGACGAGTTCCCGCGGATCACCTGGCGTCAGGACGCGGTGTGGCGACGCCAGGCCGCCCGCTGTTTCGACGACCTGGCCGCCGACCTGGCGGCGGGGGAGTGGCCCCGGCCGCGGTGCGCGGCGGAGGAGATGGCGCTGCACCTGGTCCTGCGGTACGCGGAGTCGGCGGTGGACGACGGCTGGTCCGGTCTGGACACCCACTTCGCGGGCCTGCCCGAACGGGAGGACGATCTGGACTGGATGCTGCTGTCGGACGTGCTGTTCAAGGACCACGACATCCTGGAACTGTTCGACCCCGGCTCGGACGGCATCGAGGACCCCGACGACGACCACAACCGCCATCTGAACATGGGCGACTACCGGCCCCGGGCCTGGTTCGCCACCTTCGACTACGTGACACCACGCGACCCCAGGCGCCCCTTCCGCCGGTGAAACCCCGGACCGTCCACGACCAAGCTCCGAACGAAACGTGCGCGGGTTCGAGCCCTGGGGAGGGCACCAACCTGCGCGAGACCCGTTCTGCGGAGGGCCGGACCTTGGGGAGGGCGCCAAAGGATGGGAACAGTGCTGACCAGCGGATTCGTGCCGGCAGCCTGGTAGTCGAGGCGCGATTCACGCTGTGACGTGCCATTGCGCGGCCGGGGACGGGTTCCGGGGCTGCGTGAGGGCCCGCCGTGCCCCGAACATCGCTTCTGGCTCCCCTCTATGTCAAGGGGTGGTCGTGGATGCTGCTGTGGCATCGTTGACAAGTTGTTTGTAGACGGTGTCGGAAAGTCGGCGTTTCAGGCAGCGGATCGCTTCCGTGGGTGACTTGCCCGCAGCGAGTTTGCGTCGGTAGTAGGCCCGCCCTGGAATGTCGTTGCGGAGTTGGACGATGGCCATAGAACCCGGTTGATGCGACGGTTGCCCGCACTGGAGAGCCTGTGGCGGTGGTGGTCACCGCTGGAGGCGTCGATCGGTGCGGTCCCGTTCCACGTGGCGAACCTGCCCCGGTTGGGGAAGCGGCGACGTCGCCGGCATCTCCGAGAAGTCGCGCGGCGCCGGAAGGCCCGATGCCGTACAGATCGCGCAACCGGGTGCCGGTCGCGTCGAGCTGCTTGTCCGCGGTCTTCATCCTGCGATCCAGCCTGACGAGTTCGGTGACCGGCGAGCAGGTCGCGGGCCTGGGCGGTCGGGAGGAACTTCTTGGCGCCACCCGGAATCGGCTCGGCCACTAGCTTGTGGAGGCGGTCGACCGTGTCGGTGCGGGCCCGACCGGGTTCGTCCCGACGGTCGACGAGCAGCCGCGGGGCGACGGTGCGGTGGTCCCCGACGACCCGGTTGAGCCCTTCGGTGCGCAGCGCGACCAAGGCGACCGAGCGGGCGTCGGTGGCGTCGGTCCTGCGCCCGTGGCCGGTGGAGAACACCCGTATCCCGGCCGACAGCTTCGCCGGGACGTCCACGACCCTCTCGCCGGCAGCCACCAGCCGCTGCGACAGGTGTTCGCCTACACCGCCGCAGCCCTCGACGGCCCAGACCCGCTGCGGCCAGGCGGCGACGTCGGTGAGCAGGGCCTGGTAGCCGACGTCGTCCGTGTCGAATCGGCCCCGCCGCATCGGACGGTCCGCCGCTCGGCGGTTGGCAGTAGTCGTTCTTCCGTTAGTCCCGTGCGACCCTGCGGGGAACGGCCGACCGGATTGCAGGGTGGACGCCGGGCCGGCGGGAGGCCGTCGCGCACCTGTGTGCCGACCATTGAAGCCAGGATGTGGCAATTGCACGATCGGGTGGTAACAGGTCACGGACTGTCCGCGACTTCTCTGGCGGCTGCGGATTCGATGCATGGTCCGCGGGCCGGGCGGTTTCCGAGCATCGGACACATTGATGTTCATTGACGGGAAATGGAAATCGCCAGCGGCAGTCGGGGTCACCTTATGTTTCCGTTCGGCTTCGACGAATGCAGGAGGTTCGATCATGACGAAGCAGATCCTGGGCGGATGAACGTGTGCTGCCGGCACCAGCGGCAACGGCCTGGTCCACAACCACCGACCGGCCACCCTCACCCTCACCGACGGCACCACCCACTCAGCACACTTCCGGTTCCCCTGACCCGGCGGTCGGGTTCGGGCGATCTGCACGAGGACGGTGCCGTCCCGCGGAGGTCACCCCATGCCCCCACCGGGGTGTGCGCCGTCTTCGACCCGCCGCTGTGCCCGACGACCGGCAACACCACCACGAAGAACCGGGAAGCACCACCTCGGAGAGGACCTTGATGAACACCACCGCCTGCCCCGGCCCGCAGCGGCGCTCCGCCGAGACCCGATCCTGGCGCCGGGCGGGCGCGGTCGTGCTGTCGATCGCGCTGTACGCCCTGCTCCCGGCACCCGCCGCGCACGCCGCGCCCGGCTCGGCCACCTGCACCGGGAGCACCCACGCCACCTACACCCCCGGCCTCACCTTCACCCCGCAGACCACCACGGTGAACGAGACCACCACCGTCCCGTCCTGCACCTCCACCGACACCACCCTCACCGGCGTCATCACCGGACCCACGATCACCTACCCCGTCCCGGACGCCTCCTGCCTCGCCTTCCAGCTCAACCCCGGCGGCGGCAGCCTCGTCGTCCACTGGAACAACGGCCGGACCTCCACCCTCACCGGCCTGGTCGGCGAACTGACCTCCACCGGGAGCCTCCTGCAGAACACCGCCACCGGCACCGTCGCCGCGGGCGAGTTCACCGGAGCCGCGGCCGTCATCACCTGGACCTACCTCACCCCGAACCCGCTGCAATGCCTGCTGCCCGGAGGCGTCTCCACCCAGGACGGCACCATCCTCGTCCAGATCACCGGAGTGTGACCCGACCATGACCACGCCACACCCCCGCACCCGGCCGCGATCCGGACGTGTCCCACGTCTGCACCGGCTCGCCGCCGCGCTGCTGCTCGCCCTCGCCGCCACCGCTTTCCCGACCACCACCGCCTCCGCCGCGGGCGTCGACGTCCACTGCGTCGGCACCTTCACCCGCACGTTCAGCCCCCCGGTCACCTCCACCCCCCAACCGGTCACCGTGACCGGCGCCTACGCCTACGGCACCTGCGCCGTCGGCTCCACCGCGACCGGCCTCGACACCGACACCCTGACCCTGGGCTGCGTCCCCGCCACCGCCGGAACACCCGCCACCGAAACCCTCACCTGGACCGACCCGACCGGCGGCACCAGCACCGTCGCCTGGACCGCCGTCACCGCCGTCGGCCAAACCGTCGTGTTCACCGGAACCGTCACCGCCGGACGGCACGTCGGCGACAACGCCACCAAAGTCACCTCCGGGATCAGCTACCTCGGCAGCGTCCTCGGCTGCCTCCTCGGCACCGCCCCCATCTCCTCCTCCACCGGCCTCGTCGACAGCCTCCTGCTCACCCACTGACGGCCCCACCGCGGACGTCACACCAACGAAGACCGCATGTGACCCACCGCGCCGTCACGCGGTGGGTCACACAGCCCAGGGCGGTCGACGTCCATGACCGTGGCGGCTTTGAGCCTGCGTGCCCAGGTCGGGTCGACCATGAGAACGCGGGTGTCCTTCATGCGGTGGGGCAAGGGAATGCGTCGCCGTCGAGGCGGGCCGTGCCGAAGGAGGTTCAGGTCTTCCGTTCGATCGCGTCGTGGGGCAGTTCCCCGAACCGGGTGATGAGCGGTCGGTCCGGCACCCGGAGTTGCACGTCGACCAGCGGATGCCGGTCGGCACACCTCATCCCGGGACCGGATCGGCGACGAAAACCCTGTGGTGGAACGACAACACAACCAGCAACTGGGCTTGGACCAGTAACCCCGCCCAGGCCGACGGCGCACTGGTCGTGATCACCACCGGTCCGGTCACCGCCGGCACCCTCGCCGGAGCCACCGTCACCCAGCAACTCGTCGTCACCGCCGAAACCCTCGGCGCCTGCACCCGACCCGACGGATCTCACCCACCTCCGGTGCCCGTCCACCTGGCAGTTCACCCGCCTGTGACCACGACCGCAGCGCAGAACACTCTCGTGCTGATCGGTTTCCCGAGTGGGTTGATCACCGGTATCCCGCCGAGACCACCCCGATTGGTGAAAGTGGTGTGGTTTCGACGCGATCGCGGCGGGTGATCGTATTTCCGGACCGGGCACGCGAAGTGCCACCGCTTGCGCCGCCGGACAAGGCGAGGGTGCGACGCTGCGTCAAGGCCGAGGTCCGTCAAGTCGATGGATTCTCGCTTTGGTGTCAAAGTATCCGTCACTCCTCTGCCGCCAGGATCACTCCTTTGCGCTCCCGGGTGCGCCTTGACCCGCGTATCAGGCCTGTTCATGATGAACCGCGCAGAAAACGCGTCACCCGCCGCGCAGTCGGATCGACACGAATATCCGCAGTCGTTTCCCGCTCGTCGTCGATCCGATACCGGGCCGTCGGAAAGGATGCCCGCACGTGACTGTCGAATTCATGCCGAAAACGCGCCGCAGATCCGGGTGGCGGCGAGGACTGGCCGCCGCCGTGAGCGCTCTGGTGACCTCGGCCGGACTGCTCGCCGTCACCGCGCAGCCCGCCGCGGCGGCCGTCACCCACCTGTTCGCCTACGTCGCCAACAGCGGCGGCAACACGGTGACCGTGTACGACGCCGTGACCGGCTCCGCGCTCTCGGACATCGTGGTCGGCGCCTCACCCCTCGAACTCGTCGCGACGCCGGACGGCGCGCGCGTCTACGTGACCAGGTTCGGCGGCGGTGTCGCGGTGATCGACACGGCCACCGCGACCACCGGGTCGGCCATCGCGGTGGGCGCGAACCCCAGCGGGATCGCGATCACGCCGGACGGGACGCGGGTCCTGGTCGCCAACGGCGGGTCGAGCTCGGTCTCGGTGATCGACACCGGCACGAACGCGGTGACCGCGACCGTCGCGGTCGGGTCGAGCCCGCAAACCATTGCCGTCGCCCCGAACGGCGCCACCGCCTACGTGACCAACAACGTCTCGGGAACCGTGTCGGTGATCGACGTCGCCACCGCCGCGGTCACCGCCACGATCACCACCGGCCAGACCCGGCCGACGGGCCAGGCCGTCACCCCGGACGGGACCCGTCTCTACGTCGCGCACCGCGGCGGCGTCGTGACCGTGGTCGACACCGCGACCAACACCGTGACGGGCACCGTCAACCTCGGCACCAACCCCACTTCCTCGGGTGTGGTCGCCTCGCCCGACGGCAGCCGCGTGTACGTGGCCAACCTGGGTCCCGACACGGTCTCGGTGATCTCCACCGCCACCAACACCGTGACCGCGACCATCCCGGTCGGCAGCAACCCCAGCCGCCTCGCGATCACCGCCGACGGCGCCACGGTCTACGCCACGAACAACGGCGCCTCGTCCGTGGCCGCGATCGCCACCGCGACGAACACCGTGACCGCGACCATCCCAGTGGGCTCGGGCCCGTTCGGCGTGATCACGACCCAGACGGTTCAGCCACAGGTCACCGCGATCAGCCCCACGAGCGGCCCGACCACCGGCGGCACGACCGTCACCATCACCGGCTCCGACCTCGCCGCCGCGACCGCCGTCCGGTTCGGCACGACCGCCGCGACCTCGTTCACCGTCGTGAACGCCACCACCGTCACCGCCACCGCGCCGCCGGGCACGGGCACCGTGGACGTCACCGTCACCACGCCGACCGGCACCAGCGCCACCTCCGCCGCCGACCGGTTCACCTACGTCGACGCCGACCTCTCGGTCACGGTCGCGGACTCCGCCGACCCGGTGGCGCTGGGCGGCGACCCGTACACCTACACGATCACCGCGGCCAACGCCGGCCCGACCGGCGCGACCGGGGTGTCGGTGTCCACCACCCTCACCGGACCCGCGACGATCAACTCCGCCACGTCGTCCCAGGGCTCGTGCTCGGTCACCGCGTTGACGGTGTCCTGCGCCCTCGGCGCGATCGCCCCGTCCGGCTCGGCGACCGCCACCATCGCGGTGACCCCGTCGGCCACCGGCACCATCACCGCGACCGCCACCGTCTCGGGCACCGAACCCGACTCCGTGCCGGGCAACAACACCACCGTTCAGTCCACCACCGTGAACAACGCGCTCGGCTGCACCATCACCGGCACCCCCGGCAACGACACCCTCAACGGCACCAACGGTTCCGACGTCATCTGCGGCCTCGGCGGCAACGACACCATCGACGGCGGCAACGGCAACGACGTCATCTACGCCGGCGACGGCGACGACGTCGTGGTCGGCGGCAACGGCAACGACACCATCCACGCGGGCGCGGGCAACGACTCCAGCTTCGGCGAGTGCCTCCTCGACGCCCTCCTGCACCTGTTCGACAACGGCACCGACACGATCTACGGCGGCCCGGGCAACGACACCCTCGACGGCCAGAACGGCAACGACACCCTCGTCGACCACGACGGCACCGACATCATGAGCGGCGGCCTGGGCAACGACACCATCGACGTCAAGGACAACACCGGCGGCGACACCGCCAACGGCGGCCTCGGCTCCGACACCTGCACCACCGACACCGGCGACACCCGGATCGGCTGCTGACCCTCTGCCATACGGCTTCACCGTCCAAGGGGGCGGGCTTCGGTATCGGGCACACGGTCACCGGAGTCCGCCCTGTCGGGCCTCGTAGTGGGACTGTGGCGCCTTCGGGCTCGAAGATTTCCGATCCGGCCGGAAATGCTTCACGGGGCAATTGACCGGCTTCCTGAAGTGGATATGTGTTGATGGTCCTCTGGCGCTGCGCCAGCTCGTCTGTCGCGAGCATCCGGCACATGAAGTCGCAATCCTCGCGAGCCCCGGAGGCTCGCATCCGTGCCGGTGCGTAGACGGTCCACGTGAGTTCCCGAGTCGCGCCGTGTCCGCCTCGCGTCACGAACGGCGCCCCGTTCCCGAGGGTGCGATCAGCGCCTTCTCGATGTCCGATCCACCTGATCGAGGGACTCGGCGCGATCGTCCGGCGATCCGCGGGCTCGTCCGGTAGGAATTCCGTCGAGGGAAAAACCTGTGCCGACCAGCAGCGCCGGCGCTGCGCGATCCACGGAGGTTGATCTCGTTGTCGACGATGTCCGCGAAGGCCCGTGCGGCTTTCCACCCGACCGTCCTGGCTGTGCTCCTGACGGCGGTCGGCGCACCCGCCGCCGTCGCCGCTCCCGCCGATGTGGAGCCGGGGTCCGCTCCGTTCAGCTCCTACGTGCGAAAGGATGACGATCACGACGGAAGGGTCTCCGGAACCGTGTCCTGGGACGGCCGGGGCGGGTACACCATTGATGGCACCGCTTCGGCGAGTTGCGCCCGCTCCTTCGTCGGCGTGAGGTACACCGCGTGGCTGGAGTACGGCGGGACGAGCCAGTCGTGGAAGAAGTCGTCCACCGAAGGAGAGTGCAGCGACACCTACGAAACCGGGACCGCGCCGGTGCACGCGGAAGGGACCTTGGCGAAGGGCGAGAAGCTCGAAATCCGGGTGAGCTCCTGGATCAGCTGGTCCATCAACCCGTACGCCGCCGGTCCGAGGCAGGTCTTCACCATCTCCTGACACTCGCACCGCCTACCGGGACGGCACTGTCACACTCAAGGCATCCGGTCAGGCGGAGATCGAGCCGTCGAGCTGACACCGCTGGGTGGCTATCGCCTGTTGCGGCACCGGATGGACCACCTGATTGACACCGTCGTCGACCTGCTCGGCGCACGGACGGCCGCGTCGGCCACGAGCGCGCTTGCCGCACTGGAGACAGCTCCAGGTTCAACGCCCTGGAAGCCACGATCCTGGGCCGTCTCGCGCTTGACGACCGGGATGGCACCCCGCAAGTGCGCCAGGCGTGGAACCGGTTGCGGTGCGGCCACGGCCGTACCGCGATCGACACCCTGGCCGGTCACGTCGGCTGGTCTCGCGCCCACCTGACGCGCAGGTTCCGCGAACAGATCGAGGTGATCCGGCGTTGCGGCTCCACGGTCCCGAAATGCTGGGCGTCGAAGCCCACGACGCGGCGCAGGTTCTG
This sequence comes from Actinosynnema sp. NPDC020468, assembly GCF_040642015.1. NCBI lineage: Bacteria > Bacillati > Actinomycetota > Actinomycetes > Pseudonocardiales > Pseudonocardiaceae > Actinosynnema > Actinosynnema sp. NPDC020468. The sequence goes on along the minus strand of NZ_JBFAEO010000019.1, from coordinate 79,258 downwards.
CCACCACCTGTCGACCAGGGAGGCGAAGTGCACGGCATCGCGGGCAGCCCGCCGGTAGTCGTAGGTGTCGGGGTCGACGGGAGCACCGTCCGACCGGACCCTGCCGGAGGTGGCGAGGGTGAGCGTGACGAACGTCGACGGCCGGTAGCGACCAGCGAACTCCCGGCCCACCGTGCGCTTGTTGACCTTGCGACGAGGCAGGTCCGGTGCGTCCTGACGACGCCGGGTCGACCTCGCGGCCATCTTCAGGTTCGGCCGTTCGACGGCAGGGAGGTCGCCCCGGACCCCTTCGCCGCGCAAGTCGACGTCCGCGTCCCGGATGCCTTCCCTCAGGTCCTCGACCTGATCTTCCGCCCCTTTCGGCCTGCGCGCGCCGGTACTCCGCGGTCAGGTCCGATCGGTAGGTCACCAGGGCAACCTGATCGGCGGTGGGCACGTGCCGTTCCGCCACGGGTTCGTGGTCGAGGTGCCAGCCTTCCCGGCACTGCGCCATCCGCGACCGGCGGTTCCGCCGCTGCCTTGACCACGTCCAGGCTCAACGGCAACCGAGCCCGCTCCGCCGAGGTCATACCCGCCACGTCCAGCGGCACCGCCGGCACCACACCGGAGGGCTCCACAGTGGACTCGTTCACGCCGCAGCACCTCCGGCCGTGTCGTCGGGTCGATGGGGGAAGGTGTGCACGGTGGCGTCGCCCGCGGCCAGGAACGCGCCCAGCTCGACCAAGTCGGCATCGGTGACGTGGAACGCGCGGACCTGTTCGGACTGTCCGCGACCGTCGTCCTTCACCCACGCCACGCCCGACGTCTGCTCGCTGATCTCGTGCGCGGCGGCACCGCGGGCGCGCGCGCCGTCACCCAGGACCATGTCGACCTGCGCGGTCTCGTCCAGCCTCAGCGCCACGCGGGTTCCGAACAGGTGCCGAAATCCCACGACCTCCTTGCGCGGGTCTGGGACCAGTCCGACGACGCAGAACCCCGGAGCAGGTCATCCGAAGACGACGCGCTGCAACTACCTGCCTGCCCCCCGCCCAGTTCGCCCGCTACTTGGCCGAGCACCTTCCCGACCCCGAGTCCGACGAGGCGGCGGAGGACCCGGGCTCGGTCGGCCGGGCGCACGTCGAGCATTTCCAGGCGTGGATGGTCGAAACGCGGTCGGGGGCGACGGCGTTGAACAAGCACAAGGGTTTGCAGCAGTTCTTCCGGTGGCTGCGCGACGACGAGGAGGACATCGGGCACTCGCCGATGGACCGCGTGAAGAAGTCCAGGACGACGAAGAAGCTGATCCCGGTGATCCGTGACGACGACACGGTCGTACCACCCGACTTGGATGCCTGGTTCTCGGCGAAGGGTCTTCTCATGTCGTTCGGCCTGCCCGCGGAAGCTGGCGCCGAGGCTCTCGACTCCTACCTGCGCCAATATCGGGTCAAGGTCCAGCGGGCATAGGAGATGAGGAAGGTCAACGGACGCTTGATGGGTACGATCGTGGAGACCCTCGTCCCACTGGCGGTCAAGCTCGGCGTGGACGACAGGGAAGCGGCGGCGTCCCCACGGGTCAACCGTGGTTGCATCAACTGGGCCGCCACTTCGGTTTCGAGCAGCGTCTCGGTCGAGGTCGGACCGAGGTGTTCCTACATCACCGTCCGTGTGCTGAACGAGGACGCTGAGGCAATCGCTACCGCGCTCGCCTCCGTGGTCGACGGTTGAGCCTCGACCAATCCTCGCCGTGGTCGGAGCACGACCGGAAGCTCCACCGGACGACCGAGGTCGATCTCGAACCCATACCGTGCGACCGTCCACATGACACGAAACTCGTCGTGGTCGACTGTTCGCCATCCGTGCCCAACCCCTGGAACCTCGCCACGCTCGGGGTGACTGCGATGCCATCCCTTGGTGCTCCTGCCCAGGGGTGCAAACGGAGTCGATCACGTCCCGCCGGCAGATGGGTGAGGGCCGGTACCCGAATTTCGGGCCGGTCGCGTTTATGTCCGGCCGCTCTGGAATTTATCGATTTCCCGTAATAATGTGGCCTGCTCTCCAGTGACAGGCTGTGGCGAGCGCGATCCGCGAGTGCTCCGAACGATTAGGGCAGGCGGCCCGTCCGGGTGGCGCGGCCTATATCGCACGCCGGTGGGGGTGTCGTTTGCGTAGTCGGCACTACTCCGTTCTCGGTGATTATCCAACATGGCCTTGAGTCGGTTCGATATTCACCTAGGGTGGAGGCATCGGGTCGGAAATCACCGACTGGATACCGTTTTTTCGACAAGGAGACATTCCTGTGAAGACCGTTCTGCGCGGCGCGATCGTCGCCGCCACCGCAGCATTGTGCCTGGCCGGCGGAGTCTCCGCCGCTTCCGCCGGACCCGCACCGGCCACGGACTCCGGCCCGCACGTGCTGTTCTCGCGCAAGGTTTGCGCCCGGGAGATCACCGTTCGGAACATTCCTACCGAAGGCAGCAGCCCGGTCGCGACCTTGGTCGGGGGAACCACTGTCGAGGTGGACGACACCTACAACGGAGTGTGGTTCCACATCTACTCGCCGGCGAACGGGTGGGTGCTGGCGCAGTACCTCTGTTCCTGATTTTCGTACCACTCCGGGTGGGCGGGGGCGACGGGTCCCGCCCACCCGGTATTCCCTCCCGCCGAGATCGCCACGAGGGACTGAGGACAAGGGTCCCTGGGTTTGAGGGATGGAACCTGGTCCCGTTTCCTTTGCGGGTTTCGAAGGTGATCTCGGCGAGGGCTCATTTCGTATCCTGCGAGCTCGGGCTGTGAGGTGCCGTGGCGGGTGGCATCGGTGAAGGTGGTGCGGGTGTCGGGTGTGGCGAGTCGGGCACCTGCGCGGTGCTTTCGCGGGTGTCGATCGTGAGCGAGACGTGTGACCAGGCGTCGGGTAGCCGGGACAGCGCGCGGCGAGGTCGGCGTAGCCGGTCAGTTTCCGGCGAGTTTGTTCAGGGCCTCGGTGCCGAAGTCGTATTCCAGGAACCACTCGACCTGCGCGGTCGACCAGGGCGGTGAACCACTCGGCCACGTCGACCGTGTGGGCCAGGCGGAGGCTGTGGGCGATGCCGAAGGCGCGGTCGTGCCGGTAGCCCAGCTCCTTGACGTCGAGGCCGTCCTCGGCGGCGAGCACGGTCGCGCCTGCGGGTGCCGGTACGTAGTGCATCGGGGTGGTGTTGAGGGTGATGAAGGGCGGGAAGCGGTCGAGGATCCCCTCAGGTCAGGACCCTGTGCTCCTACAGCATCCGTGCGAGTCACTTGTCGCGCGGGGTCAGCCGCCATGCCGGCGCGGCTTGGTGTTCGGCGGTGTTGGCGGCGCGCGGGTCGGTGCTGCGCCGGCGTGCGCCGGGCGCGGTCCGAGACGAACCCGATGGCGTGCCGGTCGACCCGGACCCGGCGGTGCCGGGTCCGTTGGCGGTGGCGGGTGGGAGGGGTTGGGTGATCATGGTGAACGGTTGGGCCTGTTCGCCGCCCAGCACGAGGCGTGCGACGGCGTGGTAGGAGCCGAGGTGGGCGAGGTCGTGATCGGACAACCGCGACCCGGAACCCGCGGGCCTCGGCGAGCATGTCCTCGAGCGGGTAGGGCAGGTTGAGGAAGTTGTGGCACTCGTCGACGACCAGGCTCGCGTCGCGGCGTTGTCGTTGTGGGGTAAGGGCTCGGCCGGTGGTGGCCTGCCAGGTGCGGGCGACCACCAGTGAGCCGATCAACCGGGTGGTCTCCTCGCCGAGCGAGCCCTTGGGGATGCGCACCAGGCAGATCCCGCCGTCGAGAACCGCGTTCAGGTCTACTGTGGATCTTCCGCCGGCGATCGCGTCGCGGACGAAGGGGCGCAACAGGAACGCGCGGAGCTCGTTCATCAGCGGGCTGATGACCTGGGAGCGGGACGAGTCGGTGACAACAACGATCCGCAGCAGCTCAACGGCTACGCGTACGCGAACAACAACCCGATCACGTTCTCGGATCCGATCGGCATGATCGTGAACTGCGGTCCGGACGGTGTGGCGTGCGGCCTGCACGCGGCGTCGAGTCCGTTGGTTCCGCCGGGGTCGCCGAGTTACGAGGATCCGGCGCAGTGGAACGCGGAGCGTTCCTACTACGTGGCGGTGAACCGTCAGGCGGCGATGCAGTCGATCTACGTGCGCGAGGAGCGTGCGCGGATCCTGGCCGAGGCGGGGATCTCGGAGGCGGATTACGCGCGGGCGCAGGCGGATGCGCACAAGACGAAGTGGGATGTGATCAAGGAGGTCGCCTGGGAGATCCTGAAGGACATCTCGGGCTGGTGCAGTGTCTTGGGCAGGTAAGAAGTTCACTCACTACATCGAGGTGGACGTCACCGAACTGGACGTAGTCAAAGCGTCGGGCAGGTCGGGTGTCTACCTGATGCCGAACAGTGGTCTACTCGATCTTGCGGGCCGGGTCGTCAGCTCCGGGAGGAATTGGCAGGTGAAGTACGTCGAGGTTCGCTGGCTGCACTCATCGGAAGAATACCCCGTTGTGTATCTAAGTGAACTGGGGGACGACGACTACGAAGTCAGGAAGGTGCAGATATTTCGTGACGGTCGATCGGAATGGGCGGACGAATTTCGTGAAACTGAGAGCGTGGGACTCTCGGAGATACCTTTTCCTTCCCTGGGGGAAATCTCTGGTCAGCGTGATTTCACGGCGGAAGAAATAACCGGGGCAGAGTTCGAACGTGCCTGGGTTGCGGCGCGGGAGGGTTGATAGCGGGTTCGGTGTCATCGCGACATGTTCGGTCTGCTGGTGCTAGTGCGGGAGGCGGTGGGCACTTGCGATCAACTCGCAGTGGCGGGTCGTGGAAGTGTTCTCCAGTCACTACCTCGAACCCCGGGTGATGACCGTCGGTGGCGCCGCCTACGTGGCATCGCACTCTGCCCCGGCGTGGGTCGATGAATTCAAGGTCCGGCGCATCGTGAAGGTCCTGGTCGACGGTTGAACCCATGATGCGCGTGGGGTAGGGGTGGAGCTCTGGCCTGGCGTGCGGTCGACGTGCCGCGACCGCTCGGGTCAGGGCTCCACCTCGTGTTCGAGCCTGGTGGGGTGGTCCAGGTAGCGCAGGACGGCGAGGACTCGGCGGTGGTCTTCGTCGGAGTCGGCGAGGCCGGGTTTGGCCAGGATTGAGCCGACGTGGGTTTCGACGGTGCGGGCGGTGAGGCGGAGGCGGCGGGAGATGACGTCGGGGTCCAGGGCCGAGCCGCCGGCGGCTACGCGGTGCGGGGCGTCGAGGAAGTCCTCGACGCCGAACGCGCGGTCCTTGAGGTGGTAGCCGAAGCGGCCGGAGGTGACCAGGTCGACGGAGTGGCTGGTTTCGGTGTGCTGGGAGAGCAGGACGATGCCCAGGCGGGGGTGGTGGCGGATGTGGCGGGCGGCTCGGGCGGCCCTCGTCTGCCTTGCCGTGCCCCAGGCGACGAGTGCGATCAGGCGCCGAACGGCACGACCGTGAGGTTCTACCTGGGCATCCACCAACCGGGCGGTGCGTAGACCGCGCCGGCGCACGGCAGCGGTCGGCAGGCGGCGGTGATCACCTGGGTGCGTCCTCCACGGTGAACGCCTGGAGTCGGGTGCGGACCGTTCGCTACGCTCCGGACGGCCGCCGCACCCGCCCGACTCGGCACGTGATCACCGATGCGCCGGTGGTTCGGCTTCTCGGCACGTCCGGCACGTCGGCGGAACCGGTCACCCGAGATGAGGTCACATGGGCAACGCCGAGGCCGACCCGAACCCGTCGCTTCCGATATCCCGCCGGACCCTGTTACAGGGAACCGGGCTCGCCCTCGGCGGCGCGGCCCTGGTCGACGGGACCGCCGACGCGCACCCGCCGGGCGTCCCGGGCCCCGGCAGCCCGGTGCGCCCTATCCCGGTGCCCGAGCAGGTTCCGGCGACCCAGGGCTTGTTCCAGGTGCCCGGGGCGCGGTTGTGGTACTGGGACACCGGCGGGCGCGGTGAGCCGGTGGTTCTGCTGCACGCCCTGAGTGGCAGTGGTGAGAGCTGGCCGTACCAGCAGGCGTACCTCGCCCATGCGGGGTACCGGGTCATCGGCTACTCGCGTCGGGGGTACGCCAACTCGCCGGTGCAGGACCCGAACGACCCGCGGACCGGCATCGAGGACCTGCACGACCTCGTGGAGTTCCTGGGGATCGGGAAGTTCCACGTCGTCGGCGTCGCCGGTGGCGGCTGGTACGCGATGGACTACGCGCTCAACCACCCGGACCGGCTGCGCAGCCTGGTGATCGGCGCGTGCGTGCTCCAGGTCCGGGAGCAGGACTACCAGGACATGGTGGAGCGGTTGCGGGCGCCCGAGGTCGACGCGCTGCCCATCCACTTCCGGGAGTTGGGCCCGGCCTACCGCGCGATCGACCCGGACGGGGTCGCCAGGTGGTTGGACATCCATCACCGGGCCGGGCCCGACGGGATCATCCAGCCCAGGGCGACCGCGCTGAGCTGGGCCGTGATCGAACGGCTCACCGTGCCCACCCTGCTGCTGTGGGGGGACGCCGACCCGCACACCTCACCGCCGGTGCAGCGTCTGCTGGCCGGGCACTTCCGCAGGGTGAGCACGGTGGTGGCCAACGAGTGCGGGCACAACGTCCACTGGGAGCGGTCGGACGTGGTCAACCCCGTGCTGCTGGACTTCTTCCGGGCCAACCGGCACTGACCACCCGGACCACGGCCGGCTTGCGCCGGTGTGCGCGGGCGCAGAGTGCGGGCGGGTGGTGTCGAGGTAACACCAGGGCGGTGACGACGAGGTGGGCCGGTCCCCTCGGGGACCGGCCCACCGGTGGGTGTGGGTCAGTGGTGCGCCCTGCGGCTGCGGCCGGTGGCGAGGTGGTAGACGCCGAGCACGATGAGCGAGCCGAGGATGGCCAGCAGCCAGGTGCTGAGGTCGAAGAAGCCCTCGACGCCGGTGCCGAACAGGGCGCTGCCGATGAAGCCGCCGATCACGGCGCCGACGATGCCGAGCACCATGGTGATGAGGATGCCGCCCGGGTCGCGGCCGGGCATGATGGCCTTCGCGATGGCGCCGGCGATCAGGCCCAGGACGATCCAACCGAGAATTCCCACTGATTCGACTCCTTGTGTCGACGCCGCGGCTGTCGGGGGTGTTGTGGCGGCGTGCTCGTCTGGTGGGAGGGTGCCCCCGGCGGCAGTGGTCTACACCTATTCGGGGTGACGGGATTTCGTCGTGCGTCCACAGTGGATGTATTGGTGATGGGGTCCACTGAGGACTTCGGGCCGCGTTGTCCGACCGGTGAGGTGGGCGGCCACCAAGTCCGGAAAACGGGACGTGTGCGCTGGTCACGGTGTGGGTACCACTCGTGCGGGCGGCAGGGTGGAAAAGGGGCCTGTCGTCGTCTGGAGCCTGGTTCGTCGGTTCGACGAGCTCACCGGTGAGTCGCCCGGCGACACCCGGCGAGCACCGACCGGTCCTGTTCCGCCCGGCGCGCGCCGGGCGGTTCCTTCTTCGTGGGCGGAGATCTGATGGACAGCGCAGTGCCGACCGGTGGGTGGGATGTGGCCCTGGTTGCGTTCGGGGCTCCGGCGCGGGAGGCGTGGCTGCTCGCGGAGGCGTTGGCCGGTCTGGGGCACCGGGTTCGGCTGTACTCCTCCGGGGAGGCCGAGGAGGCGTGCCGCGGGGTCGAGCACGCCGTCTTCCGGGGTGCGCTCGACGCGGGGTTCGCCCAGTGGTGCGCGGCGGAGTGGGCCGTTCGTCGGCCGGAGGTCGTGCACACCCTTTCGCCCGTGGCGCGCGCGGCGATCGATCCGGTCCTCGGCACGCGGCCCACGCCCCTGGTGCACACCTGGCGCTCCCACGAGGGCACCCGGCTGTGGCCGGCGGACCGGTTCGTCGTCGGTGGGCAGGCCGAAGCGGCCGAACTGGTGTCGAAAGGGGTCGCCCGGTCCGCGGCGCAGGTCGTCGGCGACGGCGTCGACCCGCGGACCTGGACGGTGCACGGGCCCAGTGCGCCCCGCACCGGGCGTGCCCGGCTGGTGCACCGCACGGCCCTGAGACCGGGGGACGGCGTCGACACCGCCATCGCCGCCCTGCCCTGGGTGTCCGACGCCGAACTGCTCGTGCTCCGCGACGGCGATCCGGAACGTCCCGACTCGCCCCGGGAACTGCGCCGGTTGCTCGACGGGGCGAGTGCGCTCGGGGTGGCCGACCGCGTACACGTCGTGGAGGCGGAGGGGCTCGAGCACGTCGCTTCGGTCCTCAGGTCCGCCGACATCGCGTTGCACACACCGTGGTCGCCCGGGTCGGCGCAGCCGGTGGTGCAGGCCATGGCGTGCGGCGTGCCGACGATCGCGAGCGAGGTCGGATCGCTGCCCGAGATCGTGTTGCCCGGCATCACCGGAGACCTGGTTCCACCGCGTGATCCGAAGGCGTTGGGCAAGGTCGTCCGCCGGCTCCTCGGGCAGAAGGCCAGGCTGACCGCCTACTCGGAGGCCGCACTGGACCGGGTGCAGCTGCGGCACGGGTGGGACCAGGTCGCCACCGAGACGGCACGGGTGTACCGCCAGGTGATCAGCGCGCGGAAGTGAGCCGGTGTGGAGGCTCCGCGGCCGAACGCCACCATCGGCCGCGGAGGCGGGGGTTTCAGGTGCTTCCTCACGGGGTACGGGGCAGGACGTGCCATGTCACCGGGACGGGTCGCCGAAGAAGCGACCACAGCGCGGCGCGGTAGGACGTGTCCGCCGGGCTCCGCACCCGACCCGACGGATCCCCGAGGCATGACCCCGGTCGAGGACCCGGGGAGCCTCTCCGAAACCGCGGTGATGGAGGTCGAGGGTGTCGCGCTCGCGATGATCCGGGACTGGGTCCGGGCCCTGTTGACCGACGTGGCGGAGGACGACGTCGAGGACTGCCTGCTCGTGGTGACGGAGTTGGTGAGCAACGCCTTCGACCACGCCGAGAAACCACGCTGCCTCAGGATCGCGCAGGGGACGGACCTGATCCGGATCGAGGTGGACGACTCCACCCACGGCCTGCTCGTCGTCGGCCACTCCCGCCTGGGAGAACACCGCGGGCGCGGGCTGGTCATGGTCGGCAACCTCGCCGCCGCCTGGGGTGTCGAGCGCCACGAGCGGGGCAAGACGGTGTGGGCGCACGTGGTGATCACCGGCCGGGAAACCTCCGCCGAGTCGGGTTTGACCGTGCCACCCTGTGGGTAGTGGGGACGTGAAGCCTGTCCAGCCGACCGGAGGATCGACCCGAGTCCGATCTGCCCCTTCCCGCGCCGCGAGTCCGGGGAGTGGATCACTGGGGATGCGAAGGAGCACGTTCTGATGGACGTCCAGCCCGCCGGTACGAACATCGCCTCGACCCGCACCGCCGACGTGGCCGTCGTGAGGATCACCGGCGAGGTCGACATGGGCGTCTACGGCCGGACCAGGGAAGCGGTGTTCGACGCCTTCGACGGCTCCGCCGCCGGCCTGGTGGTCGACCTCACCGAGGTGACCTTCTTCGGCTCGGCCGGGATCTCGATCCTGGTGGAGGCGGCCAGGTACGCCGAGGAGCGGGGGCTCGGGTTCGCCGTCGCCACCGACGTGCGCGCGGTGGTGAGGCCGTTGACCGCGACCGGGCTGGACGGGGTGCTGCGCCTGCGACCCGACGTCACCCAGGCGACCGACGCCGTCCGCACCGCGACGACACGACTCTGAGGTGAGCGGGCGGTAAAACCCCGACAGGAACCCTTTTCCGCGTTCGGCTCTACACTCCGGCGGCTCGGTGGGTGCCGGGTGCGGTGCGGTCGGCGGGAAGGTGTTGGCGATGTCGGGCGCGTGGTCGTTGCGGCGGTGGACGTGGGTGGTGTCGGCGGTCGTGGTCGCCGTTCTGGTGGGGACCATCGCGTCGGTGTCGATCGCCATCGGTGACCTGAACGAGGCGCGGACGCGGTTGTTGGACGTGGTGGGTCCGGCGGTGGTGGGTTCGCAGCAGTTGGCGACGGCGTTGGTGGACCAGGAGACCGGGGTGCGGGGGTTCGCCTCGACCGGTGAGGCGGAGTTCCTCCAGCCCTACGAGGACGGGACGCGCCGCCAGGAGCAGGCGCACCGCGACATCGAGGCGGCGGTGGCGGCGTTGCCGGAGGTCTCGGGTGAGGTCGCCGCGGTCGACTCGGCGATCGCGGCGTGGCGCGCGGAGTACGCGGACCCGGTGATCACGGCGGTGCGGGCGGGTGCCGCGCCGCCGTCGATCGAATCGGGCAAACAGCGCTTCGACGCCGTCCGGACCGCGTTGTCGGACCTGGCGTCGCGGATCGGCGCGGTGCGGAACGGGAGCCGGACAGCGCTCAACGAGGCGTCCTCGCGGCTGGTGGCGACGTGCGTGGTGGCGATGGCGGTGCTGCTGGTCGCGATCGGCGCGGCGGTGGTGGTGATGCACCGGTTCGTGCTGCGGCCGTTGTCGGTGTTGCGGGTGCAGGTGGGCGAGGTCGCGGCCGGGCGGTTCGAGCACGCCGTCACGGCGTCCGGTCCGGTGGAGTTGGCGGAGTTGGGCCGGGACGTGGACTCGATGCGGCGGCGGATCGTGGCGGAATTGGCGGAGGCGCGGGAGCGCAACACGGTGCTGGACACGACGGCGGCCGACCTGCGGCGGTCCAACTCGGAGTTGGAGCAGTTCGCCTACGTGGCCTCGCACGACCTCCAGGAGCCGCTGCGCAAGGTCGCGAGCTTCTGCCAGTTGTTGCAGGCGCGCTACGCCGAGAGGCTGGACGGGCGGGCGAACCAGTACATCGACTTCGCGGTCGACGGCGCCAAGCGGATGCAGGTGCTGATCAACGACCTGCTGCGGTTCAGCCGGGTGGGCAGGCACTCGGACGACCACCGCGACGTCCGGGCCGCGGACCTGGTGCGGGCGGCGGTGGAGAACCTGGACGACCTGGTGCGCGAGTCCGGTGCCCGGATGGAGGTGGGCGAGTTGCCGGTGGTGCACGGCGACCCGACGTTGCTCGCCGCGGTGTTCCAGAACCTGGTGGGCAACGGGGTGAAGTTCCGCTCCGCCGCCGCGCCGGTCGTGTCGGTCACCGCCCGCCCGATCGACGACCGGTGGGAGTTCGTGGTGGCGGACAACGGCATCGGCATCGACGCGCAGTACGCGGAGCGGATCTTCGTGATCTTCCAGCGCCTGCACGACAAGACCAGCTACCCCGGCACCGGCATCGGCCTGGCCCTGTGCCGCAAGATCGTGGAGTTCCACGGCGGCCGGATCTGGCTCGACACCACCGCGGAACAGGGCACCACCATCCGGTTCACCCTGCCCGGTGCGCCTGTTCCGGCCGAACCCGAGACCGCGCGACAATCGCCTTCCCCCGATGCGGTCGACCACCGCGAAAGTCAGGTGACCCAGTGATCAGCTCTCCGGTGGAGACCGTCGACGTCCTGCTGGTGGAGGACGACGACGGCGACGCGTTGATGATCGAGGAGATCTTCGAGCAGCACCGCATCCCCAACCGGCTGCACCGCGTGCACGACGGCGTCGAGGCGATGGAGTTCCTGCGCCGCAGCGGGAACCACAGCGACGCGCCCAGACCCGCGCTCGTCCTGCTGGACCTCAACATGCCCAGGATGAACGGCCACGAGGTGCTCGACGCGGTCAAGCGGGACCAGGACCTCAAGCGCATCCCCGTCGTCGTGCTCACCACGTCGAACGCGGACGAGGACGTGGTGCGCAGCTACGACTCGATGGCCAACGCCTACGTCGCCAAACCCGCCGACTACGACGGCTTCGGCACCACCGTGCACACCATCGACCACTTCTTCTGCTCGGTCGCCCGCCGCCCGGCCTGACCCGGTCGCGGGCCTCACCGCACGGTGACGGTGCCGGTCATGTACTGGTGGATGGTGCAGAGGTAGGAGAAGTCGCCCGCCTTGTCGAAGGTGTGCCGGAACGTGGCGCCGCCGGCGAGGTCTCCGGAGGCGAAGGACCTGTCCGACGCGGTGACGTTGTGCTTCGCGGTGTCGGTGAACTTCCAGGTGACGGTGGTGCCGACGGCGACGGTGACCTGCCGCGGGGTGAAGGAGAAGTTCACGATCTCCACCGTGACGTCGCCGGTGGCGACTGACGGGGACGCCGCGGTCGACGTCGTCGGGGCCGTGGTGGTGGTCGCGGAGCACCCCGTGAGCAGGAGTGCCGCCGCGACCAGCGCGATCCGCATCTACCTGGCGGTCAGGGCGTCGGGTTTGACGGCGTTGGTGATCCCGATGAAGCTGTCGGGCACCGGGTACTCGCCGAGCACGAAGTGCAGGATCGCGGCGTGCATCGCCTCCACCGGTTGGATGGTGGCCGCGGTCATGATGCCGCCCGCGTCGGTGACGTTGGCGGCGGCGAAGGTGTAGGTCTCGGCGGCGGCCTGCTCCAGCGTGAGGGCCAGTTTCGCCACGTCCGGCACGGACTTCGCCGCGCCCAGCGCCTTGACCTGGTCGGCGGTGATCGTCAGCGGCGCGTCGGAGATGGTGGGCTTGCCCGCCTTGGTCAACACCGCGTTCCACGCCGAGGAGTGGTCCTGGTGCTGCTTCATCGCGGTCTGCACGAACACCCCGATGGCGGGCGGGACCGTGCCCAGGGTGCCCTTGCCCGCGGCGTCGAGCGCGCCGGTGTAGGCGGTGACGGCGAGGTTCTCCAGCGCCGCGGCGAGCGCGACGACCTTCAGGTCGCCGTCGTAGGTCGCGGACGCCGAGGTGGACAGCGCGGTCGAGGTGGCGGTGGAGGCGGAGTCGTCGGGGGAGCACGCCGCGGCGACGCCGAGGGTGGCGGCGCCGCCGACGCCCAGCAGGAAACCGCGCCGGCCGGTGGACCTGCCGCGGGTGATGTGCGCGAGGTTGGCGGAGAACTCGTCCAGCAGCTTGCGGACGCCGGGGAACGTCGACTCGTGCAGCTCGTCCAGGTCCCGGGTCATCGCGGTCAGCTCGCGTTCGCTGATCTGCATCTCGGGCCGCTCGTCGGTGCTCACTTGACCGCTCCTTCCTCGGCCGGGGACGCCTTCTCGGTGGGGAAGAACGCGTCGGGGAACCCGACGCTCCCGGCCGCGTCGGGCAGCTTCGCCGCGTCCGGCGGCAGTGCGATCAGCTCCGGCGCGCCGCCGTCGAGCAACGCCTTGACCGCCAACAGGATCGCCTTGTGCTGCGACTCGACCCCGGCCACGCTCGCGAACAGCTGCCGCAGTTCCGGGGTGGAGACCTGGCCGACGTTCTTGGTGTAGGTCTGCGCGGCCACGTCCTCCAGGCTGATCGCCAGCGCGACGACGTCGGCCGCGGTCTTGATCGTGGGCACGGCGGCCGTCACGACCGCGGCGTACTTGGCGTTGGTCCCGGTCTGGGTTTTGCCGCCGAGCTTGGTCACCGCGGCGTTGAACGCCTGCGCGTGCTCGGTGTGCTGGTCCATGGTCTTCGTCGCGAACGCCTTGACCACCGCGTTGGCGTCGGCGCCGCCGACGAACGCCAGCGTCAGCGCGGTCTTGTAGGTGCTCACCGCGAGGTTCTCCAGGCTGGCGGCGGTTTGCAGCACCTGCACGTCCAGCGCGGCGTCGGCCGCAGCCGGGGACGCCGCGAGCAGCACCCCCGCACCGGCCAACCCCATCGCGAGCCCGCGCCTGCTCCACCCCGTCCGGACACCACCGGAGACCGCGTCCCGAGCTTCCGTCGCGGCCTCGACGTAGTCGCCGAGATCCCGCCTGGCCGTGCGCATCGCGTCCGACTGGAGGTCGTCGGACTCGACCATCAGCTCCCGCAACCCACGTTCGTCGATGTGGCGGCCCACAGGCACTCCCTCGTTGCGCCGGAACACGACCGGCTCGGCGGATCCGGCTCGCTGCCGGCCCAGTCGATACGCGGGTGTCCGCACCCGCCAGTCGAGATTCCCGGCACCACACGATCGAGGACGGAGGACCAGGGTTCCCCGGTCGACGTGGAAAGTCTGATGTGGACAGTCGGATCCCGGGGCGGGATTGGAGGAACCGGCAGCCCCTGGAATCGCGCCGATCGACTCCTCGGCACGAGGCGACGCGAAGGGGAGCCGGTCGTGCTTCCCGACCCGCGGCACGGTGGTGCGACCGTGCTGCTGGTGGAGGACGACCCCGCCGACCGCCTGCTCATCGCCGCGGAGACGGCGTTCCGAACGTCATCGCCCGAACGGGAACGGGTGGAACCGAGACCGGCGGGTACCCCCCCTTGAGCGGCAGCGCCGAGCCGGCCCGGACCGGAACCCGGCGGCCGTTGCCTCCCAGGCGGAAGGTCGAGGTGTCCCGTGATCGAATGGCGCGCGGAGTTCTCGGTCGCGGTCGAGGGCGTGAGCTTGGCCGGGCTGCGGGAACGAGTCCGGCACGAGCTGGTCGACATGGACCGCGACGATCTGGACGACGTGCTGCTGGTCGTGAACGAACTGGTCGGCAACGCGGTCGACCACGCCGGTTCGACCGGCCGACTGCACGTGACCTGGCAGCACGGCGACGTCCTCCGGGTCGAGGTGGACGACGACTCCGCCCTCCGACTCCGCTACGGGCACTCGCGGATCGCCGAAACCCGGGGACGTGGGCTGATCATGGTCGACCACGTCGCCACCGGCTGGGGCGTGCACCACGGGACGCGGGGCAAGACGGTGTGGGCCACCCTGAGGGGGCGGCTGGGAAGACGCGCGCAGGGTCCTCGCCCGGGGTGTCGAACGGTCGGTGTGCCCCGACCTCGGTTCTCCGGCTGACGTCGGGCGTGGAGTGACCGGTGGCACCCGCAGGGCGATGTCGTCGTCGGCGCCCGCCGTGGTCGGGCACGGGTATGTCCACCGACGAGGCCCGTCGCGCCTACCGGTTCCCGTGCTTCACCCCGGCAAGACGGGCGCTCGGGGGAGGTTGTCCTCGAGACCGCGGAATGCAGGCGGTCCGGTTGAGCATGATCGACAGGCCGTCGACGTCCGTTTCGAACGGAGTCACCGCGATGCCGCCGACGTTTCCGACGGCGCGGGTCAGTTCTCGGCCGGTAGTGCCTTGTCCGGGTTGTCGAGGGGGAGGGTGATCGACAGACCGGAGGTCGAGGTCGCGGTCAGGGTTGTCGCCTCGACGGTGAGTTCGCCGAACGGGTTGGACTCGGACAGGTAGCAGACCCAGATCAGTGAGCGGTCCTCGTCCAGTCGGGCGAAGAAGCCCTCGGAGCCGTGCGAGCCCTCGCCCGCGCACGCGTAGCCACCGGGAACTCGGATTTCCCTGGTGATGTCGATGGAGGTCAGCCACTCGGGGTCTTCGGCCAGCAGTTCACCCAGGTCGAAGGATTCGACGAGGCGCAGGCCGCGCTCGTCGGCCTCGACGGCGTAGGAGCGGCCGTCGGCGAAGTAGAGGCCGTCCTCGACGGGCAGGCGGCCCGAGGACCACAGGGTGGTGATGTCGCTCATCTGCGTCTCCTGCGCCGTCCTCCGCCGCAGCCCGGAGGCAGCGCGGTCGGTCGCTCGTTCAGACCGGTGTTGGGAACCTGCTCGCCGTTGAGCCTGTTACGCGGGTCGCGGAAGCGTTCCTGGAACTTCTCGGCCCAGGTCTTGCCGGTTGGTCGACTCGGGGTGCGGGCAGACCCCACAGCGTCGATTGCTGCCGCCAGGCGGGGATCCCGTGTTCGTCGACCAGTTCCGTGGGCGTACCCACGATGTCGGTGACGATGGCGTAGAAGCGCTGGTCGACCCAGTCCTGGCCGGTGAGGGCACGTTCTGTCTGGGTGAGCGGCCGGAAGCTGTCCGGGGCGAACTCCCATGTCGTGGCTTGTCCGGCCGAGTGGGTCTGCTCGGCCAGGACCGAGCCGTCCCACGCGAAGTCGACGCGTTCGACCACCGATCCGGTGGGGGCGAGGCGCGGCTTGGCGATGCGGCGGCCCAGCGGGTCGTACCGGTAGGACCACCTCGTGCCGTCCGGTGTGGTGACCCCGACCAGGCGGTCGTCGGCGTCCCACCGGTAGTGCCAGGTGTCGGGTTTGCGGACAGTCGCTTGCGCTGTCGCAGCACGACGCGGCCCTGCCCGTCGTGCTCGTAACGCGCGTCGCCCGAAGTGCGCACCAGGGTGCCCGTGTGGGTGGTGTCGGACGCGGTGACGTTGCCCGCGGCGTCGTAGGCGTACTGCTCGCGCCATCCGGGCCCGTCGACACCGGTGACCCGCCCGAGGGCGTCGACGCGGTAGTTCCGCGACGGGCCGGACGAGTCGTGGACCGCGACGAGGTTGTCGTCGGCCTGGTAGTGGTACCGGCGGTGCGCCACTTCCCGGCCCCCGGCCGGCAGCGCCTGCCCGGTCAGCCGGTGGTTGGCGTCCCACGACTGGCCGAGCACCAGGTCGCCGGTCGAGCGGCTGATCTCGTGACCTGCCGCGTCGTAGTCGAACGCCACGACACGAGCGCCCGCGGTGAGCCGGATGGGCCGAAAGGCGGCGTCGTACTCCCAGGAGGTGGCGGCACCGGTCGGGGTGTGCCTGCGTACACGCCTGCCGAGCGCGTCGTACGCGGAGGCGACGGAGCGCCCGTTGATCGTCTCGGCGAGCACGCGGCCCAACAGGTCGCGGGTGTAGGCCAGCTCCGCGTCGGCGTTGCGGGCCCGGGTGACCCGACCGAGCTCGTCGTACTCGATGGTGGTCAGCGCGTCGCCGCAACGCCGCTCGACGATGTTGCCCAAGGGGTCGCGGGTGAACGCGGCGGTCTGGCCCACGCCGTTGACCCGTTCGACGAGCCTGCCCGCCGCGTCGTGCCGGTAGGTCAGCACGCGGCCGTTGAAGTCGGTCTCCCGGACCAGGTTGCCCGCCGGGTCGTACTCGTAGCGCCAGACCAGGCCCTGGGCGTTGGTGACAGCGGTCAGCCGCAGCGTCCGGTCGTAGTCGAACCCGATCCGGCTTCCGTCGGGCCGGATTTCGGCCGCGGGCAGGTTGAAGTGGGTGGTGACGACCCTGCGTGCCAGACCCAAGGGGTCGACGTGTTCGACTTCGTTGCCCTCGGCGTCGTAGCGCCACCGCTCCGTGGCCCCGTCCGGGCGGGTGCGACTCAGCGGTTTGCCCTCGACGGTCCAGGTGTGCTCGGTTCGTCCTCCGAGCGGGTCGATCACCGCGGTGGCACGGCCGAACGCGTCGCGGATGTACCGGGTTGTCGCGCCCGCCGCGTCGGTGACCGCGATCGGGATGCCCGCGCCGTTGGTCCTGATCCGCCGCACCCCGCCGAGGGCGTCGGTGACGGCGCGTCGGTGGCCGCGGTCGTCGTAGGAGTAACTGGTCACCGCGCCTGCCGGGTCGGTCTCGGCGAGCAGGTTGCCGCGCTCGTCGAAGACCTGCCGCCACACCCCGCCGTCGGGTGCGATGAACGTGGTGACCGTGCCGTGCTCGTCGTACTCGGCGATGGCCTGGGTGCCGTCGGGACGGGTGGTGGTGACCAGGTTGCCCGCTTCGTCGTAGGTGAAGCGGGTGGTGTGCCCGAGCTCGTCCACGCGGGCGACCAACCGGTCGGACTCGTCCCACTCCTGGGTCACGGTGTTGCCCAGCGGGTCGGTTCTGGCGGTCAGGCGCCGCCGGGCGTCGAACCGGTAGGTCGTGGTCGCGCCGAGTGCGTCGGTGAACCGGGTCGTGCCCTCGCCGTACTCGAACGTGCCGTCGAGGAACCCGCCTGACCCCTCGTTGCCGACGCACCGGCCGTGCGCGTCGTAGCGGTAGCGGTACCACTCGCCGTTGCGGTCGGTCCACTGCGTGATCCGGCCCGCGTGGTCGTAGTCGAACCGCATCGGTCGGCCGGAGGAGTTGACGACCTCGATCAGCCGGGTGTCGTCGTAGCCGAACCGGACGACGCTGACGTCGGCGCCGCGCAGCCGCAGTTCGGTCACCAAACCCCGGTCGCTGTCCACGTCGACGTGGTAGCCGCCGCTGTGCCGCACCGCGGTGACCGTTCCCGCCGTGTCGCGGTCGAAGTCGATCCGGTTGCCGTTGCGGTCGGTCACCGCCGCGAGCGGGCCGTCGGCGCCGAACCACAGCGTGCGCCCGGTGTCCCGCTGGGTGATCGAGTATCCGTCGTCGACTCGTGCCGGCGGCCACCGCGGTCCCACCTCGGGCAGTACGGGGTGCCCGGCGGGCTCCGGGTAGACCAGCACCATGCCGTCTTCCGCGAGGAACAACGCACCGCGTGCGTCGAACTCCAACCGCTGGTCCAGTGTGGACGCCCAGGACCGCCCGAACGAACGGCCCGCGCGGTAGGACGACACGTGGGTCCGGCCCAGCGCCGGCGCCGGCACGCCCGGCAGGTCGAGGTCGGTGTGGGCGAGGATCATCTCGCCGCTGACGACGTCGATCGGATCGTTCTCGCAGACGCGGTCGGGCTCCGGGGTCCTGGTGTCGTTCGGGTCGGCGGGACGGTGGGGGCTGGTATCGGTCGAGGTTCCGCTCGGGGATGTCGTGCCGGAGGGCGATGGGGTGCCTGACGGGGACGTGACGTCGGTGGAGGCGCTCGACGGCGTGGTGGGGGAATCGACGTCACCGATCTTCGGGGCATCGGTCCCGGGGGTGTGGGGAGCGCTGGACGGGCTGGTGGTGCCGGGACTGCCGGGGCCGTCGGCTTTGCGGCCGAGTTTGCCCAGCTTCGCCATGATCTCGCCGAGTTTGTCGAGGACCTTGCGGATGCGCGGGGTGACGTTGCCGATGGTCTTGACGAGCTTGCGGACGAGGTCGGCGATGCGGTTGCAGACGCGGGCGATGGTGGAGGTGGCCTGGGCGACGATGAGCGGGGTGGCCAGGCCGAGGGTGGCGACGGCTTCCAGGGCCCAGGTGATGAGTTTGCCGACGACCTCGGCGACCAGGTCGCGGATGAGTTCGCGGACGGCGGCGACGACCTCGCCCATGATCATGACGCCGGTGCCGATGCCGTCGGCCAGGGTGCCCGCGCCGGCGATGGCGTCGGCGGTCTGCGCGGCGTGCCCGCGGTAGCCGTCGGCGGCGGCGCCCTGCCAGCCCGGCGCGTCCTGGGTGCCCAGTTCCTCGGCGATGCGGGCGACCTCGGCGGCGACGTTGGACCAGGTCTCGCTGAACGCGCGGATCACCGGCGGATCGCCCGCGAACCAGTCGAGCGCCTCCTTCAACGGCTGCACGTGCTCGATCAGCCACGACACGCCGTAGGAGGCGACGGTGCCGACGGGGTCGATCACCATCGACAGCACTTCCAGGCCGACGCCGACGCCGCCGAGCCCGGCCGCGACCCAGCTGCCGTCGGAGACGCCCTGCGCCAGGTCGCCGGCCGACTCGGCGATACCGATGCCGGTGACGGCCGTCGTGTCGCTCTTCGCCGTGGCGACCAGTGGCTGGTTCACGTGTCCATCCCGTCGAAGCGCGCCGATTCGCCGGTCTCCTGGGCGTCGTAGGCGCGGGAGGTCTCGCGCAGCCTCGCCGCGTTGTCCGACACCGTCTCCGCCGCCTTGGTCAACGCCTCCACGCCCATGTCCTCGAAGGGCTGGAGCAGCATCGCGAACGGTTGGCACACCACGCCGTAGGCGGAGTCGTTCATCGCCACCGTGCGCGCCGCGTCCGCCGCCGCGCGCAGCCGGTCCGCCAGACCCTCCACCCGACCGGCCAACGCGCCGATCTCACCGGTGACGGCCTCGTACCCCGTCACCTCAGGTAGCTGTCGTCGTCGAAGTCGCCGTCATCGCCGGGCGGGCGGGTCGGTGACGGGGGCCGGACGTCGGGCTCCGGCCGGGGGAAGTTCTGCTCGGCCACGGCCACGATGTGCCGCCCCGAGGGGGTTTGGCCCACCGTCTCCCCGACGATCCGCGCCAGCTCGGCCGGATAGCCCGCCTGCGCCTTGCCCATCGCCTCCATCACGGCCGCGGCGATCTGCTCCGGCCGCAACCGTGACACCCCCTCGGTCATGGTCACCGCACCGGGAATGCCGTTGGGCCCCACGGTCACGCTCACCGCGCCACCGGCGGCGGAGGCGGTGATGGAGATCCGCTCGACCTCCTGCCGCATCGACTCGTACCGGGCGGCCTTCTCCTCGGCGTCGCGCTCCCAGTCGTCCACCAAGCGCTGCACACCGTGCCGATTCACCCACAAGATGACTGGTTCGGTCCAAAACGCTCGACCCAACCGCCGGTGCCGCCCGCAAGATCCTCCGTCTCGGGTGGGCGGACGTCGACGCATGGGCGCGGACCTCGATCACCTGATTCACGCACAGGCGTCCGACGTCGTGGGAGGACGATGGGAGGAAATCGGGAGAAGTCGACGTGTGGCAACAGGGTCGAGTTGTTCGTCATTTCTGGCTGGATCTTGCCGACTGAGTGACCACGGCCTCGGTTCGCGGTCGGAAATGTGGTCCATCGTCGTGGCGCCGGCGGACGAACCTCCCCGGGTGCGTCCGTCCGGCTGATCGTGCCGGGCCGTGGCCGATCCGGTTCTTTCTCGTTCCGGTATGGACAATTCCACTATTCGGGGCGACTGGGCATGGTGTGGGGGCGCAGGAGGCGCGGCGGACACATCACCCCGCACATGGCACTCGAACGGCTGACGGTCGCGCCGGGTGGGCCGGGGTACCCTGGCGATTGAATCGCCAGTTCCAGCCTTGTGTGAATTCCGTCGAATCCACTGGTTCACGCCAGAATGCGAGGGCAATTTCGTGCTGGTCAAATCGATTGCGGTCGTGGGTGCGGTAGCGGCGCTCCTCGCGGCCGGAGCTGTGCCGGCCACCGCGCTCACCGAACCCACTTGCCGGCCGGCCTGGTCGGCTGCCACCAAATACGTGCCCGGGGACGAAGTGCAGTGGGAGTCGAAGAACTGGCACTCCAACTGGTACAACGACGACTACTACCCCAGGGATTGGGGGCCCGGAGTGTGGAGCTACTTGGGCCCGTGTTCGATTTGGTGAGGTAGCCGCGGTCGCCTCGAGCTCATCGCGTGCTCCCGAGGACCCGACTCTCTCGAACCTCGCTGCCCGGTCGTTGCGCAGATCGTCGCACGGCCGGGCACGCCATGTCGGGAAACCCGTGCAGGTCGACGAACGGTTGCCCGACGGGAACCCTTCGGTCGGCGGCGTGCTCCGGCGGAACGGTGCCGACCGCGGTGCCTGGTGAGCACGCCGGCCGACAGCCGAACGCGCGGTGACGTCGGCTCACCGGGCACGTGGATGTAGTGGTGGGTCCTGGGGGTCAGGCCTGATCGGTGTCGGTCGTCGTTGCGGGGGTGGTGGCGGGCCGGTTGCGGGTTTCCAGTTTGATGCCGCACTTGCTCGCCAGGGCGATTCCGGCGCCGATCGTGGTGGCTACCGGGGCGGCCAGTACGGCGACCACGCCCAGGGCCACCGGCACTTCCAGCAGTACGTCGTTCTTGCTGTCGCGCACGACCACGCGGCGGTTGATGCCCTCGTTGACCACACCGCGGACCGCGTCCACCACGGCGTCGACGGCGGCGCGGGGGGACTCGGGCTGGAACTCGCTCATGACTCTCCTCGGACTGCGGATTTCCTCGACGTCTCCAGAGTGCCGGCAGTCGGACCCGGTGCCATCAGGGATTCCCCTGATCCCGGCTGAGTCGACCCTGACCGACTGCTGCCGCGTGGGCGGGAAGTGGCGGGGCGCAACGGTGGATCGGGCGATTCGCCTGCGGCGTCGGGACTTTCTGTCCTTTATGGACAGTGATCGACGGGTGGGAAGTCTGTTCATCCAATGAACCGGTGCGTTGTCGTCGGCTTCGTGGCTGCACAGACTCGCCGCGCGGCCCGGTGGCTGACGTGGAATCCCGTCGAGTGGTCAGGAGTGGGCTGATGTCGGAAATCGACCGGAGGGACGCGCCGCGGGTGGCGACGTCCGACCTGTTCATCGGCGGCCGGTTCGTGCCGGCGAGCGGTGGTCGGTACGTGCGGACCGTCGAGGCCGTCGACGGCACGCCGATCGCCCGGGTCGCGGCGGCGACGGTGCGGGACGTCGACCTCGCGGTCGAGGCGGCCGCGGCGGCGTCGGCCGGGTGGGCCGGGTTGCCGCCGGCACGGCGGCGGGACGTGCTGGCGCGGGCCGCCGTGTTGTTCGGCGAACGGGCCGAGGAGCTGTCGGCGATCATGGGGCGGGAGATGGGCGCCACCCGGCCCTGGTGCCGGTTCAACGTCGACGTCGCGCGGGGGATGCTGGTCGAGGCCGCGGCGCAGGCCTATTCCGCCGTGGGCGAGGTCGTGCCGTCCGACGTCCCGGGCTTGACGGCGCTCGGAATCCGTCAACCCGCCGGTGTCGTCGTGGGCATCGCGCCGTGGAACGCGCCGCTGATCCTCGGCGTCCGGGCGGTCGCGATGCCCCTGGTGTACGGCAACACGGTCGTGCTCAAGTCCTCCGAGCAGACGCCGCTCACGCAGGCCGCCATCGTGGAGGTGCTGCACGACGCCGGCGCGCCCGCGGGCGTGGTCAACCTGATCAGCAACGCGCCCGAGGACGCGCCCGCGATCGTCGAGGCGCTCATCGCCCACCCGGCCACCGCGCGGGTCAACTTCACCGGTTCCACGAAGGTGGGCCGGATCATCGGCGAACTGGGCGGGCGGCACCTGACCCGGGTGGTGCTCGAACTGGGCGGGAAGGCGCCGCTCGTCGTGCTCGCCGACGCGGACCTGGAGGCCGCGGCGGCGGCTGCCTCGTTCGGGGCCTTCGTCAACCAGGGCGAGGTCTGCATGTCCACCGAGCGGGTGGTGGTCGAGCGGTCGGTGGCCGACGAGTTGAGCTCCCTGCTGGCCGCGCGGGCGGCGAAGCTCGTCGTCGGCGCGCCGGACGACGACGCCGCCCAGATCGGCCCGCTCGTGCACACCGGTGCCCGCGACCACGTGATGGCGCTGGTCGAGGACGCCGTGCGGCACGGCGCGGAGGTGCTCGCGGGCGGCACCGCCGACGGTCTTTACGTCCGGCCGACCGTGCTGCGGCACGTCACCCCCGACATGCGGATCTACCGCGAGGAGACCTTCGGCCCGGTGGTGTCGATCATCGAGGTGGACGACGTCGACGCCGCCGTCGCGACCGCGAACGACACCGAGTACGGGCTGTCGGCGGGCGTCTTCTGCCGGGATGGCGGCCTGGCGCTCGACGTGGCACGCCGGATCCGCTCGGGGATCTGCCACATCAACGGCGCGACCGTGCACGACGAGCCGCAGATGCCGTTCGGCGGCGTGGGCGCCAGCGGCTGGGGGCGGTTCGGGTCCCGCGCCGCCCTGGAGGAGTTCACCGAGCTGCGGTGGATCACGCAGCAGTCCGGCGCGCGCCACTACCCGATCTGAGCACGTCCACCCCCTGCTCGAGGAGACGACCCACGTGACCGACGCGAACCCCGCCACCGACGACGCCCCTCCGGGCCCGGACACGACCGTGCGGGAGGCGGTGTTCGAGGTGCTGCGGCGGCACGGGATGACGACGATCTTCGCCAACCCCGGGTCGACGGAGATCACCTTCCTGACCGGGCTGCCGGACGACTTCGACTTCACGCTCGCGCTGCACGAAGGCGCGGTCGTGGGCACGGCCACCGGCTGGGCGATCGCGACCGGCCGGCCCGCGTTCGTCAACCTCCACACGACCGCCGGGTTGGCCAACGCCGCGGGCGCGCTCGCGACCGCGCGGACCAACCGGGTGCCGCTGGTGGTCGTGGTCGGCCAGCAGGACCGCCGTCACCTCGCGCACGATCCGTTCCTCGCCGGTCGGCTGACCGGGCTCGTCGGCGAGTACCCGGTGTGGACCGGCCACCCGGCGCGGGCGCAGGACGTGCCCGGCGCGGTCGCCCGCGCGCACCACGAGGCGGTCACCGGCGCGGGCCCCGCGCTGGTCGTGGTGCCGATGGACGACTGGCTCCGGCCCGCGGCGCGACTCCGCCCGGCGGCGGCGCTCGACATCCGCCGGGGACGGCCCACCCTCGGTCGGGAGATCGACGGGCTCGCGGCCGTCCTGGACGACGCGCGGTCGCCGGCGGTCGTGGTCGGGTCCGCCGCGGACAGCGAGTCGGACTGGGCCGCCGTCGCCGCGCTGGCCGACCGCCTCGGCGCGCCGGTGTGGCAGGAGCCGTTCGGCGCGCGGGCGGGCTTTCCGCAGGACCACCCCGCCTTCGCGGGGCACCTGCCGCCGGCGCGGTCGGCGGTGCGGTCCGCGCTGGCCGACCACGACGTGGTCCTGGTGCTCGGCGCGCCGGCGTTCCGGCAGTACCCCTGGGAGCCGGGTGACATGGTCCCCGCGACGAGCACCGTCCTCCAGGTGACACCGCACGCGGACGACACCCACCACAGCATCGCCGACCGCGCCTTCGTCGCCGACGTCTCATCGACCTGTCAGGCACTCGTCGGCCGCATCCGTTGCCGGGAAAGGAAGTTCTCCGCCCGCCCACCGGTGACGCCCCTGCCGCCGCCGCGGCCCGGGGAGCAGTTGCGGCCCGGTCACGTCTTCGACCTCCTGGCCCGCGACCTGCCGCGGGACGCGATCCTCGTGGAGGAATCGCCGTCCAGCCGGCCGGAGTTGCACCGCCGGGTCCCCGTCCGCGCGCCGCTCGGTTTCCTGAGCGCCGCCGCGGGCGGCCTCGGGTTCGGCCTGCCGGCGGCGATCGGGCTCAAGCTGGGCGCACCACGTCGTCCCGTCGTCGCGGTGCTCGGTGACGGGTCGTCGCTCTACGGCATCCAGGGGTTGTGGAGCGCCGCGCACTACGGCGTCGGCGCGCTGTTCCTGGTGCTGTCCAACGGCGGCTACGCGATCATGGACCGGCTCGCGGAGCAGTCCGGGCGGGGCAAGCAGCCGTGGCCGTCGTTCTCCGAGGTGGGCATCGCCGCGATCGCGGCCGGGTTCGGCTGTCCGGCCCGCCGGATCGGGGACTACGACGAGCTGGCGGCGACGCTCGCCGAACACCTGCCCGCGCTCGCCGGGCGGACGAGCCCGCTGGTGCTCGACGTCGAGGTGGCCGCCGACCCGGCCTACGGGTGAGCGCTTTCCCGGAAATCCCAATCACGTCAGTCACATCGAGTCAGGAGAGATGCCCCGTGGTGGAGAACGACGTCGCGTCGGATGTGGTCGTGCTGACCGGAGCCGGCGGTGGGATCGGCCGGGCCGTCGCCGTGCGCCTGGGCGGGCGCGGCGTGCGCCTCGCGTTGACCGACGTGGACGAGCCGGCGCTGCGGGAGACCGCGGACCTGGTCGCCGAAACCGGTCGTGCGCCGATCGCGGTGGCCGGCGACGGCCTGGACGCCGGTGTCGTGGCGGCGGTGGTCACCGAGGCGACCGAGGCCTGGGGCCGGATCGACGGACTGGTCAACGCGACCGGCATCAGCCTGCCCAAGGCGTTGCGGGACACCACGTCCGAGGACTTCGACCGCGTCATGTCGGTCAACGTGAAGACCCACCTGCTGATGATGCAGGAGGTCCTGCCGGTCATGGCCCGCGCCCGGTACGGCTCGATCGTCAACATCTCGTCGGTGGGCGGCCGGATCGCGCTGCCGAACCTGAGCGTGTACTGCGCGTCCAAGGCCGCGGTGATCGGGTTGAGCCGCGGCGTCGCGGCCGAGTACGCCGCCGACAACGTGCGGTGCAACGCGATCTGCCCCGGTGGCGTGGACACACCGTTGGGGCGGGCCGCCCTGGACCCGTTCGAGGACAAGCAGAAGGGGCTGGAGATCCTCACCGGCCGCCAGCTGTTCAAGCGCTGGGCCGATCCGGACGAGATCGCCGGCCTGGTCGAATACCTCGTCGGTCGCGGCTCGACGTTCGTCACCGGCGCGGTGTTCGACATCGACGGCGGCCACACCACCACCTGATTTCCCCGCCACCTAGGAGAAGCACGTGCAGATCACCCACCTCGGGCACGCGTGCGTGCTCGTGGACACCGGTTCCGCCAGGCTGCTCGTCGATCCCGGCGTGCTGTCCGATGTGGACGGTGTCGGCGACCTCGACGCGGTGTTGCTCACCCACCGGCACCCCGATCACGTCGACCCGGCGAAGGTCCGGGGCCTGCTGGCCCGCAGTCGCCGGGCGGTGCTGGTGGGGCCCGGCGACCTCGGCGCGTCGGACCTGCCGGAGCACCGGGTTGTCGAACCGGGCGGGACGTTGACGTTCGGCGGCACCGCGGTCGAGGTCGTCGGCGGCCGGCACGCGACCGTGCACGAGACCATTCCCGGTTGCGTGAACCTGGGCTACCTGGTCGACGGCGGCGCGTTCTTCCACCCCGGCGACTCCTTCCACGAACCCGGTTCGGACGTCGGGGTCCTCGCCGTCGCGATCGACGGTCCGTGGCTCAAGATCGCCGAGTCCATCGACTACGTGCGACGGGTTTCGCCCCGGGTCGCGATCCCCGTCCACGAGGGGGAAACCCTCGATCCCGCGAAGTACGTGTCCATGATGGACAACGCGGTCGGCGGCGATGTCGTGCGGCGTCTGGAACGCGGGTCGGCGACCTCGCTGTAGTCGTCACGACGTCCGCGGCCCGCGGACGTCGACATCGGTCCTCAACGGAGAGGTAGGGCGACGATGCCCCTGTTCCCGGTTCCCGCGCCGCGTCGGCGGCGGTCGAGACGTTCGTCCGGTGCGGTGGTGTGATGGCGACGACCGGATCCGACGCGCGCCGCTACGAGCGGCGGCTGCTCGTCGTGCTGTTCCTGGGCGTGGGTTTCGTGCTGTTCGACCGGCAGGCGCTCGCGTTCCTGGCGCCGTACATCGAGTTCGGGCTGTCGTCCACGCAGCTCGGTGTGGCCGCGGGGGCGCTGTCCTGCACCTGGGCCGTGTCCGGCATCGTGATGGGAGCGCTCTCCGACCGGCTCGGCAGGCGCAAGTCGTTGCTGATCACGGCGGTGGTGCTGTTCTCGCTGATCTCCGCGGTGTCCGGGCTGGTCACGGGTTTCCTCGGGCTGTTCGTCGCGCGGGCGCTCATGGGCGCGGCCGAGGGCGGCGTGATCCCGTTGGCGCAGTCGCTGATGGCCCAGGCCTCGCGGCCGAAGCGCCGCGGGTTGAACATGGGGTTGATCCAGGGTGCGTCGGCGGGCCTGCTCGGTGGTGTCGTGGCGCCCTTCGCCTTCATCCGGCTCGCCGAGTCCGTCGGCTGGCGCTGGTCGTTCCTCGTGACGCTGCTGCCGGGTCTGCTGATCGCGGGCGCGATGGCGGTGATCGTCCGCGAACGCCCGTCGGCTCCGGTCGTCGGCACGACGCTGAAGCCGAGGGCCCCGCTGCGCGAGGTCTTGTCGCAGCGCAACGTGGTGCTCTGCGTGCTGATCGCGATCTGCTTCCTCACGTGGTTCGCCACCGTCGTCACGTTCACCCCGCGATACCTGTTGAGCGTCAAGGGTTTCACGCCGGGGACGATGGGGACGGTGATGACGTGCCTCGGCGTCGCCTGGATGGTGTGGGGTGTCGCGACACCCGCGATCTCGGACCGGATCGGCCGCAAGCCGGCGCTGGTGGGGTTCAGCGTTCTGGCCGTGTGCTGCCCGTTGGCGGTGATGTTCGTGGACGACGCGTGGCTCCTCGGGGCGGCGATGATGGTGACCTACACGGGAGTCGGGTGCTTCACGCTGTTCATGGCGGTCATCCCGGCGGAGACCGTGTCGCCGGGTGCGCTGGCGACGGCGGTGGGCGTGACGATGGGTGTGGGCGAACTGCTCGGCGGCGCGCTGGGCCCGGTGCTCGCGGGGTGGGCGTCGGACCGGTGGGGCCTGGACGCGGCGATGGTGATCGCGGCGGTGAGCGCGGCACTCGTGGTCCTGCTGGGCCTCGGCCTGCGCGAGACGGCACCCCGTGCCCTGGCCCGGTCGAAGGACCCCCTGCCGCCGCTGGTCGAGGACGTGCCCTGAGGGTTCCGGCGACGGCTCACCCGCCGCGATGAACCTCGCGCCGAGGAGCCCGACGTCCGGTTGGGCCTCCTCGATGCGTCTCTCGCCCTGGGCCACCGTCGACGCGATAGGCACGGCGCGACGGGTGTTGCGCGACATCGCCGAGGAGGCCGTGCCGTTGTCGAAGGAGTCCATTTCGATCATGGTCACCGCGGTGCCGCCGATGCTGCGGGTTCCTCGTGGAGGGGATGCGAGTTGGCCGCAACCGACTTGTCGAGGCGTCAAATGCGCTCAACTGCCTCAAAACAGCGTGTCGGATCGACATTCTCGCAGGTCGGAGCCTGATCGGGGCGAACCTGGGTGTCAAGGGGTCGCAGGGTCGAATCCTGTTGTCCCGCTGGTCCGAGGAAAACCGCTCGTGTCGATCTTGAGGGTGGTTGCGAAACGATCACCGCCCGAACCGGCGGGCTGTCCGAGGCCCGTCGGTGGGGTGGTTCGACGGCTCAGGTGAACGGGCCTTCGGTGATGAGGCGGTGCAGGCCGCGGGCGAATGTTTCGGCTTCGCCTGGTGGCCAGGTTGTCAGGCTTGCGGTGATGTGGGCGGCCAGGCGGCGGCGTAGTTCGTCCACTGCGCGTTCGCCGTGTTCGGTGAGGATGAGCAGGGTTGCTCGTCGGTCGAACGGGTCGGGTTCGCGGCGGACCAGTCCGGCCTGTTCGAGTCTGGAGGCGCGGCGGGTGACGCCGGAGCGGTCCAGGCCTACCTCCGCGGCCAGGTCGGCTGCGCTTCGGGGGCCGATTCTGGCCACCGCGCTCAGGACCGGGTAGGTCAGTTCGTCCAGTGCTTCGCCCATGTCGGCGGTCAGCGTCCGGTACAGCTGGACGCGTGTGGCGCGTCTGAGCAGCACGCCCAGCGCGTCGGCGATCTCGCCTCCCACCTCGTTCTGCATCTCCGCATACTACCGTGCGCCGCGCACGCATCATGTGCTAGCTTCGCGGTAGTGCGTGCGTGGCGCACGCACTTCGACGGTAGCTGTGAAAGGATCTCCATGGACCGGACCGGTATCCGTGCCGCCCTCACCGACCTGTTGTTCACCCCCGACCTCGACCTGCACGAGGCCGCCGATCGGCATTTCAGCCCCGACTACCGCCAACGCACCGACGGTGAGTGGGCCGACCGCGAGGGGTTCATCGCGCACATCGCCCACCTGCGCACGATCGTGACCGCCGGGTCCGTCGAGGTCCACGACGAGCTGTACGACGGTGCCCACTACGCCGATCGCCACACCGTCGAGGTCACCAAGGCGGACGGGTCGACCGTGCGCACGGAGGTCTACGTCTTCGGCGAGTTCGCGCCCGACGGGCGCTTCAGCCGCATCGAGGAGACCACGCTCCTGCTCCACGGCTCCGACGCGGACCGGAACATCGGTCGTGCCCGCTGAGGTTTCGGCGCACGCCCGACGGTCCACCCGCAACCGGTCCGACAACGCCTTGACCAGTGGGGAGCCTTGCCATGTCCGCCGAGCCGTTCGAGGTCAGCGTCACCGAAGGCGAGATCGCGGACCTGCGTGAACGGTTGCGCCGGACGCGGTGGCCCGAGCGCGAGCCGGTGGACGACTGGTCACAGGGTGTGCCGCTGGCGTACGCGAAGGAGCTGTGCCGCAGCTGGGCCGAGGACTACGACTTCGGGTTCGCCGAGCGGCTGAACGCGTTCCCGCAGTACCGCGACACGATCGACGGGCTGGGCATCCACTTCCTGCACGTCCGCTCGCCGGAGCCGGACGCGTTCCCGCTGGTGCTCACGCACGGGTGGCCGGGTTCGGTGCTCGAGTTCCTGGAGGTCCTCGGCCCGCTGACCGACCCCCGCGCGCACGGCGGTGACCCGGCGGACGCGTTCCACGTGGTCGCGCCGTCGTTGCCCGGGTACGGCTGGAGCGACAAGCCGGCGACGACCGGGTGGGGGCTCGCCCGCACCGCGCGCGCCTGGGACGCGTTGATGGTCTCGCTGGGTTACGGACGGTACGGCGCGCAGGGCGGTGACTGGGGTTCGGCGGTGTCCGCGGTGCTGGGCGAGGTGGCGCCCGAGCGGGTTGCCGGCGTGCACCTGAACCTGGGATCCGTGGCGGCGGGCACGTTCGACGACCCGACGCCCGCGGAGCTGGCGAACCTCGAGGCCGAGAAGGAGATGCAGCGCACCGGCCGCGGGTACTCGGCGATCCAGGCGACCCGCCCGCAGACGCTCGGCTACGGCCTCACCGACTCCCCGGCGGGGCAGGCCGCCTGGATCGCCGAGAAGTTCCGGGCGTGGACGGACAACGACGGGCATCCCGAGGACGCGTTGTCGCGGCAGGCGATCCTGGACGAGATCTCCGTCTACTGGTTCACCGCGTCGGCCACGTCGTCGGCGCGGCTGTACTGGGAGAGCTTCGACCACTTCCGGGACGTGGTGACCGCGCCGTCCGGGCTGTCGGTCTACCCGCGCGACATCACCCGCCCGTCGAGGCGGGAGGCCGAGTTGCGGTTCACCGACCTGCGCTGGTTCGAGGAGCTACCGCGTGGTGGCCACTTCGCCGCGCTCGAGCAGCCGGAGTCACTGGTCGAGCAGGTGCGTGGATTCTTCCGCCTGTTCCGCTGACCGTCCGTGCGGCCGACCCGGCGGGCGATCACCCCGCGTGCCGGACGGGGGCGCCGCGTCAGCCGTCCAGTCGCCGGCCCGACGTCCACCGGCCCTGCCATCGTGGTCGCGGAGCGGTCCGCCCACCGCGGGACGTCAGTGCGGAAGGAACCACCGACCCATGAGACCCGGGATCACCCGACTTCCGGCCGCGCTCGCGGTCACGGCGGCGCTGCTGTCGCCCTCGGCCGCCGTCGCCGACCGCGGGGCCGACCGCTGGCCGGACCGCGGTGCCGACATCGCCGCGCCCGCCCTGGTGGCCGGGCAGACGGTGGTGAACGGCCCGGACGGGCTGGAGGTCTACCTCCGCGCCGTCGACGGCGCGGTGTGGCGGATCCGGAAGCTGTCGTCCACCCCCACCGGGTGGAGCACCTGGCAGAGCCTCGGCGGTGACGTCGTGGGCGTGCCGGCGGTGGGGTACAACGCCTACGGCCGGCTCGAGGTCTTCGCCCTGGGTGCGAACGGCGCGCTGGTGCACGCCGCGCAGCGGTCGGCGGACCCGGCCGACTGGGGGCCGTGGGAAAGCCTGGGCGGCACCCTGGACTCGGCCCCGTCGGTGGTGATGGGCGAGTACGGCGGCCTGGAGGTGTACGCCAGGGGAACGGACGGCACGTTGCGGCGCATCTGGCAGCGGCAGGTCTACCCCACCGTCTGGAGCAGCTGGGAGAACCTGGGCGGCTCGCTCACCTCCGCGCCCGCGGCCACCCTGAACAACTACGGCCAGACCGAGGTCTTCGCCCGCGGCGGCGGGAACTCGTTGTGGCACATCAGGCAGCAGGCCACGCCCGGCGGGTGGAGCGGCTGGATCGACCACGGCGGAACCCTCGCCTCGCTCCCGACGGTCGTGCGCAAGATCCGCGTCACCGGCCTGGAGGTGTTCGCCCAGGGGCAGGACGGCGCGCTGTGGCACATGAAGCAGTCGGGAGGGGTTGCCGACTGGAGCGCGTGGAGCAGCCTCGGCGGTCGGGTCACCAGCCCGATCGGGGTGGGCGAGAACGTCGACGGCCGACTGGAGGCGTTCGTGCGCGGCGACGACAGCGCGTTGTGGCACATCTGGGAACAGCCACCGGAGTGGAGCATCTGGCTGAGCATCCGCGGCAACTGGGCGACGGCGCCCGCGACCGACCTCGACCCGGACGGCACCTTGGAGGTGTTCGTCCAGGACGCCCACCGCGCGCTGTGGCACACCCGGCAGCAACCGCCCGGCGGCTGGAGCACCTGGCACAGCCTGGGTTCGCCGCCCTTCACCTCCCCGACCGCACCGGCGGCGCCGCGCGTCGACGAGAGCACCGGCGTCCTGCGGTGACCCGCCGTCCCGGAGTGGGTCGTCCAGTCCTTTGTGGTCGATCGTCGTCAGAAGTCGTTGCGGCCTCGGCAAGGCGGGCGTGCGGCTGGTGATCCCCGGTCAGCGGCGGCGAGGGGCGAGGATGACGAGGAACTGGCCGCCGCCCGCTTCGACGCCGGCGGTCACCGGCACGTCCGGTACCAGGCGGGAGAAGCGGTCGACCAGCCAGTCCGCCGCCTCCTGGGCGTCCTGCGCGGTCGGGCAGCGGGCCACCATCTCGCGGCCGCCCTTGCGTTCCAGCCTCGCGGCGACGGTGATCAGCGGCGCGGGTTCGACCACGTGCAGTCGTTCCGGCCAGGCGATGACCGCCTTGACCGCGCCCTTGCGGGTGTTGCAGCCGCGGTGCGCGAGCCGTTCGGCGACCTTGGCCTTCCGGTCGGCGGTTCGGCTGTCGACGCTCGGTCCGCGGGGGTCGTTCACCGACATGTCGGGGTCGACCGGCTCGTCGCACACCCAGCACCGCCAGCCGTCGCGGTCGGCCACGTCATCGAGGAGGCTCACCCGGGCAACCTAGCCTCCCGGTCGCCGCACCCCGCACCCGGGACGAACGCGCTCGGCCTGGTGGTCGTGGGCTGGGTGGTCGTCCCGGAGTTTTCTCCCGATCGGTGGTGCTGTGGGTTCCGATCCCGCTGCCATGCTGAACGGAGTCCCGCGCCGCGCGCGTGCGGGATCCGTTCCGGAGCAAGGAGGTCCACCGTGATCCGTCGCCTGCTGGTCGCCGTCGTCGCGGCACTCGGCGTCGCCGTCCTCGTGCCGGCCTCGGCGCAGGCCATCCCGGTGTGCAGGAGCGGCTACGCCTGCCTTTACCAGTGGTACGCCGACCTGGCGCACACCCGGTTCAACGGATACCGGTCCGTCGACTGCGACGGCACCGTGGACAGCTCCGGCGTGCAACGCGGCTACATGGAGTTCAGCCAGTCGCGCTGCAACACCCCCTGATCAACTCGACCTCGAGGGGGCGTCGCTCGGCGGTTCCGGTGTTTGTCCCGGCCGCTGGAGGAGTTCTTTCACCTGGCCGGCCAACTCGGCTATCCGCTCGGCGGAGACGGTGGGAATCCGGTAGTCCTGGCTTCTGATGTGTGCCAGGAAGGCCGGGTCCAGGCGAAGGTTGTACTTGCCGAAGTAGTAGGACAGGCTGTCCCGCCAGACCCACACCCCGTCTTACGCCTGGTCTGCTGGCCGGCGCTTGATCGGCTGGTACGTCATCGGCCCAACGCGGGGGCAGCTCAAGCAACCGGATGCGCCGACCGCCGCCCCAAGCACGGTTCCTGTTCCCCACGACACCGCGACCACCTGGTTCGCGCGCCGAGTCGTGCGTGGCGGCGGGTGGGTCAGAGGTTGGCGTGGGCGGTGGTGATGGATTGTTCGGCGTGGGGGTCGCGGAACTCGAAGTGGGAGTTGTCCGGGAAGGTGATGCGCACGAACCACTCCGGCTGGTCGGCGCGGCCCAGGGGGGTGGCGGTGTAGGTCGCGTGGTGGGCGGGCGCCTCCCACCACGTGGTCAGGGGTGGGGTGTCCGGCTGTCGTGGGCCGCGGGAGAGGACTCGGCCCACCAGGCCCGCCGACGACGGCTCGGGTGGGTGGGTCAGGTCGGCCTCCACGACGAGGGCCAGGCGGTGGGTGCTGAGCAGGAGCCAGCACTCGTCGTGTCCCGCGCCGAACAGGTCGGCCCAGCGGGCGGCGGTGTGGCCCGGGTGCGTGCCGTGTGCCCAGCCCCAGATCGCCGGGTCGTGTGCCCATTCGTCGCGGTGGAAGCGGTTCTCGCCGACCGCTCGGGTCGGGAGGGGCCAGGCCGGTTCCGGGGCGTGCAGTTCGGGGGTGTGGTCGAGGGCGGTGTGCGGCGCGGTGCGGGTGGTGCCGATCGTGCTGCCCAGGTGGCCGGTGCGGTTGACCGCCCACACCACCTGTTCGCCGGGGGCGCACCAGGTCCGCTGGGCGAGTTCGGCGATCTTCGTGCGGCTCTTGGGCATCGGTCGCTATCCCGTCACGAGCGTCAGCAGGCGGTGTGCGTGCTCCGGTCCGCGCACCGCGACCACGTCCAGGCCGGAGCCGTCGACCAGGGACAGCCGCAGCACGTGCGCCTGCCGCGGTTGCACGCCGCGGGGCAGTTTGCGCTCGGCGAGCGCGACACCGGCGATGTGCTCGCGAGGCACCTCCGCCACGGTGACGACCTCTTCCGTCTCGACGGGCCGGTGCGGCGGGTAGGACGTGGCCGTGAAGATGTCCCGCGCGCCCTTGGCGAAGCCGGTCACCCGGTCCAGCAGGCTCTTCTCCGGCTCGGGATCCGGGGGCGGCTGCACCACCGTGACGCAGCCGAGCCGGTGCGACGTGAGCACCAGCCACGACTGGCCGGTGCCGACGCGGCAGGTGCGGGTGGCGAGGGTGTCGGGCCGCGGACCCCACACCACCGCGGTCGGTGCGTCCGGTCCGCCGTCCTCCGGGCCGGAGCCTCCGGTGGCGGCGTTGGCCACGGAGAACACCGCGTTGCCCAAGCCTCCCGCGACCTTGCCGAGTGCGCCGCGCTCGGGCCGGCCCCACCAGTCCAGGCCCGTCACGTCGAAGCGGATCGCGCTCGGGGACACGCCGACGCACAGCAGCACGGGCTCGTCGGGGCGCGCCCAGGACTCGCGGATGGCCAGTACGCCGCCGAGTTTCACCAGGAGAACCCGCGTTCCTGCGTCTCGCGACGTTCCTCTTCGGACGGTGCGTCCTGTGCGGCCTCGTAGGCCGCGTCGGCGCCGAACTTGATCCCGCCGTCGATCGCGGTGTCGACGCCGGCGCTGAACACCGCGCCGCCGACCCTGGTCTGCCCGCCCAGCACGCCGCTGAGCACCGTCTGCGAGATGTTGCCCGCCAGGGCGCCTTCCCCCGTGACGCCCTGCATGAAGCGGTTCGCGGTGGTGGAGGCCAGCGTGCTGCCGTCCGCGCGGGTGACGATGTTGACCAGCGGGTTGGAACCGAGGTGCCGACCGGCGAACTGCTGGGCCATGTTGCCGCCGCGCAGGCCGTTCATGCGCTGGATGACCTGGCGCAGCGGTCCGCGCAGCCGCACCAGCAGCTGCTCGATCTCCCGCACCAGTTTCGCCAGCTGCACCTGGAGTTTCGACACCCGCATGGTGATCCGCACGCCCGTGCTGCCGACCTGGACGGTGGTCGTCGCGCCCGCCGCGGCCACCGAGCCGCCCGCGGTGATCCAGGACGCGGCCAGCGCGGCGAGCCACTGCACGATCAGGCCGATGATCAGCTCGGTGAGGACCTCGACGACGAACTCGACGAACATGTCGAACAGCTCGGCGATGGTGTCCAGGGTCTTCTTGAGCCCGCGCACGTCCTCGGCGAGGGCGGCGACGCCGGCACCGAACTCGGTGACCTGGTTGCGGAACGCGTCACCGGCGGCGCCGGACCACAGGCCCTTCGTCGCCTCGGCGCGCTTCCGCTCGGACTCGGCCACCTCGTCCAGCCAGGTGGCGACCTGTTCCCAACCGTTGCCGGTGGCGCGCATCTGCTCGGGGTCGCCGATCGCCCACTCGGCGATCTCGATCAGCGGGCTGAGCACGATGGACACCAGGAACCCGAGTCCGTTGTCCACCAGCGCCTGGCCGGGACTGGCCAGGGTGTGCAACAGCTCCAGGCGGCCGGAGATCGTGGCCGCGGTCATCTCCGGCGGGCTGGTGGCGTCGGCCAGGTCCTGGAGGGCGCCGATACCCGAGCTGCCGCGCCCGGCCGCCTGCTCGAACCAGTTCTTCCGCTCCCCGCCGTTGAGGTCGGCGAAGGAGCCCGGTCCGTCGTTCACCGGCCACCACCGAGGCCCTTGCCGATCTGCGCCAGGCCCTGCACCACGCCGTCGTCCACACCGCGGTAGACCTCGAAGCTCTGCCGCAGCTGATCACCGGTCTGCTTGAGGAACTCCTGCGCGTCGGTGGCCAACTGCCGGCACTCGTCCAGGCTGGAGAAGTAGCCGCTGGACAGCCCCACCGCGTCGCCGATCGGGCCGAAGCACTGGTCGTCGACCCGCGCCTGCTCCAACAGCCCGGCCAGCAGGCCGAACTTGTCCGCCAGGCTTTCGCTTCCGGCGGCGAAGGCGGTCAACGCCTCCGGCACCACCTGGAACGTCACCGAAGATTCCCCCTCAACGCAGATACGTGCTCGGTGGTTCGTCGTCGTCCTGGACCGGCGGACGCGGCGGCCTGGTCCGGGGCGCCGGGCTCGGCGGCGGTGACGGCGGAGGTGGCGGCTGGACGGGAGCGGGCGGCGGCACCGGAACGGGCGGCGGGGGAGCGGACGGCATGATCGGCTGCACCCCCGACGAGGCCAGGCCGTCCTTGAACTGCTGGAGCCGGTCGCCCAGGATCGGCGCGACCGCGGCCTCCATCCGCTGTGCGGCGTTCTGCGTGGCGGCGCGGACGGCGTCCAGGATGTCCTGCTGCAACGCCACGTGCGTCCGCCCCATCGCGGCGGGCGACAATTGCAGGCCCAGCACGGCACCCGACGGCGCGGCGGTCACCGTGACCGCTCCGTCGCGACTGCGCCCCACACCCCGGACGTCCTTCATCGCGTCCTGGAGTTGCCCGGCCTTGGCGGCTTGCTCCTCGAACTCGCGCATCATCGCCTGAACGCGCTGCTGTGGGTCCGTCACCACACCCTCGATCTACCTCGACTGCCCTTCGCGACCACGAGGCTACGACAACCGTCGCACGGCTGTCCGGGCAACGCCGGAACAGCACGCGAGGTGTCGTGGTCGGGGAGTTCGTCGGCGAGGACTCGGGTGAGCGCGGTGGTGGCGGTCTTCGCACGGCCGGGGCGGAGTCGGCACCGCGGTGCCGACCCGCCTGGGCTTTCCGGAGATCCGCGGTCCTAGAGGAATTCGTCCAGGCGGTCCGCCAGTTCGGTCATCCGGTCGATGGGGACGGGCGGCACCTGGTAGTCCTGACTCCTGATGTGCGCCAGGAATTCCGGCTCCAGGCGGACGTGGTACTTCCTGAAGTAGTAGGCCAGGCCGTCCCGCCAGACCCACACGCCGTCCGTCGTCACCGACGATCCGATGATGGTCTTGGTCGGTTCGAAGAGGTCCGGGCGGACGCCCATGATCTCGTAGATCACGGAGCCGTTCGACAGGTAGTGGGTGATCCGGTCGGCGTCGGGTTCCCGTTCGTCGCCCGTGAAGTCCCGGATCGAACCGCTCGGTCGACCTGCCGCGGCGGGCCAGAGTTCTGCGTAGTGACCTGCGATCCTCATGATTTCTCCCTCGGTCGGAACGTCTCCCACCTACCACCGTCCATCAGTTTCGGTTCCTCCGGTGCATTTCCGAAGCGTCGCACGCCCACCTCGGAGGTGGGTGCCTTGACCTCCACGCCCAGGGCGTCGGACAGCGCCTGGCCCGCGGGAACCCCGTCCGAGCCCGGCTCGATCGTCCCGGAGAAGCAGGACAGCAGCCGCACGGGTCCGCCGTCCCAGTTCGGATTTCCCCGTACCGCGTCAGCCAGGTGGTTCGGGTGCACCTCGCTGGGCGAGATGTTGTGGCCGTACGCGTTCACCGAGCCAGGGGTGAAGTAGCCCTGCGGGTTCCCGTGGACCACGACGTCGTGGTACCCGTCCTCCGGTTTCGCCTTGGCCGCGTTGTTGAGCGTCCTCTCGTCGTAGCCGACGGTCGTGGAGTGCGCGTTGTGGTAGATCGGGCTGCCGTCCACGAGGGTGGCGTCCCCGGGCTCCTTGGGCGGCGCGGGGATGTCCGAATCGGAGTCGTTGACTTCTCGCCATTGCCGGCGGGTGCCCATGAGACTGTGGTCGTCGGGACTGGTGGAAGCAGTGGTGGCACCGTCGGTGGGCTCTGCGTCCTGGTCCGCGGGGGAGGTGTCCTCGGCGGGAGGGGGCTCGCCGGTCTGCTCCGCCTGCTCGACCGCGTCGGTCGTGCTCGGATCCGCGCCCGCGTCGACCTGCTCGGGCTGTTCCTCGTCAGGTCCGCTTTCCGCCGCGGAGGGGGGCTCGTCGCCCGGGGGCGGCTCGTCCGCGTGGTCCGAGGGCGGCGGCTCGTCCGCTGGACGGTCGTCGTCGTGGGGTTCTCGGTCGTCCGGGAACTCGGAGACGTCCTCCCCATCGGGTTCCGCTGCGACATCGGGCTCGGGCTCGGGCTCGCGCTCGGGTTCGGGTTCGGACCGGGACTCGGGTTCGGGTTCGGACTGGGACTCGGGCTCGGCCGAGGTCGGTTCGTCGGCAAGGGGGTGTTCCTCGTCGATCAACCGATCGCCGTCCGACGGCGACTCCGCGCGTCGGGTGTCGGCCCCCGATTCGTCGTTCGGTGCCGCCTCGACGCCGCCGTCGCGTTCGTCCGCGGTGGTCGCGGTCGGGAGCTCGGAGGTCTCGGAATCGGGTAACGGTTGTTCGTCGTCGATCGCCGTGTCCGGATCGGACGGTCGCGGCGTCTCCTCGGGAGGCGCGGGTGGGGGTTCGGGGGTTTCGATCGGCTTCGTCTCGACGCTCATGGCGGTGTCCGGGGTAGGTCCAGTACGGGAAGGGGTCAGGTCGTCCGCGGGTGGAGGGATTTCATCGCCGCCGAGAAGTACTTACCGAGGTCGAAATCCTGACTCTTGTTCGTATCCGCCTTTCGGGTGACATGGGTCGGGGTCGGCTCGTGAAGGTTTTTACCACACGTCTTCATGGGTGTTGTCGGCTGTCTTGCCCGGGAATTTGCGGTCCGCATTTTTGCGGCCATACCTCCGGGGTGTCGCGCACATCGATTCGCGGGTATTGCGGAGTGGTGGGCCGCCGGGTTCACCGGTGATCGGTTCGGGTGATCCGGTCCGGTCGGAGTTCCGGTATCGCGGCCAGTTCGGCCGGTGGTCGGCCCGGGTGCACGATGCCCAGGCGGTGGGTGGCTCTGGTCATGGCCACGTACAGGTCGTTGTGGCCCAGTGGTCTCGTGAGGATGTCGGCCGGGTCGGCGATCAGGACCGAGTCGAACTCCAGGCCTTTGGCTTGATCCGGGGTGAGCAGCACGACCTCGCCGGTCAGGTCGGGCGTGGTGGGGAGGGACAGCGCGGTGGCGAGGGCCTTCGTGTGGGTGCCCGGGGCGATGATCGCGAGTCGGCCGTGGGCGTGGGTCGTCGCGAGCGTGGTGACGCGCGTGATCAGGTCGGCGCGGGTGGTGCGGAGTCGCCAGGGTGGCCTGCCGGTCGAGCGGACCGAGCGGGGTGGGGGCGTCGCGGGGTGGTGGGTGGCGAGGAGGTCCGCGGTGGCGGCCATGATCTCCGCCGGTGTGCGGTAGTTGACCGTGAGCCCGGCGAGTTCCCAGCGGTCTTGCACGTGGGGGCGCAGCACGTGGTCCCACGACGAGGCGCCGGCCGGGTTTCCGGTTTGGGCCAGGTCGCCGACGACGGTCATCGACCTCGTGGGGCACCGGCGCATCAGCATCCGCCAGGCCATCTCGGACAGTTCCTGCGCCTCGTCCACGACCACGTGCCCGAACGTGGCGCGGTGGCCGCGGCCGATCAGGGCGGCGGCCTCGTCCAGCAGGGGGACGTCCGCGGTGCTCCAGCCGTCCTCCTGCCCGCCCGGGAGGTCCGCCACGAGATCGGCCACCACGCGTTCCGGGGTCAACGGGGGCCACAGCGCGTCGAGTGCGGCCCGGACGGCGGTGTCGGCGAGCAGGGAGTTCCGCAGGCCGGCGCGGTCGGTGTCGTCCAGCAGGGGCCTCGGCCCGTCGTCCCGGTCGATCACGACCCCCGCGGTGGCCAGTGCGCGCAGGTCGGCCTCGCCGAGCCGGCCGTCCGGGTCGCCGCCGTCGATCGCCTCGCCGGTGTCGGTGAGCACGACCGCCTCCAGGCCCTCGACCAGATGCCGCGCGAGCACCTCCACGACCTCCTGCCGGAAGACCAGCCCGGCCTGGTCGTGCGGGAGTCCGGTGCGCCTGGCCTTGCGCACGGCGCGGTCGTAGGCGCGCGGGTCGAGTCGCAGCGGCTGCTGTTCGAACTCGACGTCGAGCGGGTGGTCCGGTGTCCGCACCGCCGACCGCACCGCCTCCGCCAGCCGCTCCGCCATGACCGCCCGGCCCTTGAGCTCGGCGATCCCGGGCGGGTCGACCCGGCCGATCCCGACGTCCGGCCCCAGGTCGGCGATGGTCGTGGTCACCACGCTGTGCTCGCCGAGGCCCGGCAGGACCTGGCCGACGTAGTCGAGGAAGACCCGGCTGGGACCCACCACCAGGACACCGCGGGTGCGCAGGTGCGGACGGGTGTGGAGCAGGTAGGCGACCCGGTGCAGCGCGACGGCCGTCTTGCCCGTGCCCGGGCCGCCCTGCACCACCAGCACCCCGCGCGACTCGTGCCGGACGATCCGGTCCTGCTCGGCCTGGAGGGTGGTCACGACGTCGTGCATCCGCCCGGTCCGCGCCGCCGTCACCGCCGCCAACAACGCCGCCTCGCCGACCAGGCCGTCGTCGCCTCCGCCGTCCTGGTGCAGCACCTCGTCGTTCAACGCGACGACGGTCCGGCCCCGCGTGGTGATGCGCCGCCGTCGTCGCACGCCCTGTGGGGCGTTCGCGGTCGCGGTGTAGAACGCCCGGGCCACCGGAGCGCGCCAGTCCACCAGCACCGGCTCGCCGCCGTCGTCCGGGAACAGGCCGAGCCGGCCGATGTAGAGGCGCCGGCCGTCGTCGGTGTCCAACCGCCCGAAGCACAACCCCCGCTCCACCGCGGCCAGTCGTTCCCCCTCCGCCCGCCAGACGGCCACCGCCTCCCGATCACCGCCGGCCCGCGCCGCCACGCACCGCCCGGCCGCCTCCGCGCGCAGGGCGTCCAGACGGGCGTACAGGCCCGTCACGTACTCCTGCTCGATGTCGATCTCCCGATCGATGCCGCTGCCGGTCACGCGATCCCCCGAGGTCGACGGTCAGTGCCACCGAGCGTGCCCCGCGCCCTCCGGCGGGAACAGTCTTGTTCTTTTCCGCCGGCTCAGCCGCCCGCGACCGGACTGTGGTGTGAACGACCGACGCGGGTCGGTTCGCCGGTCGACTGGCTTGTCGGTCGCGGGATCGAGGTCGACCGTCTACAAAGGACCCCGTCCGTTCGGGGCGGTGCCCGGCACGGCGGGCAGCTGAGCGGACGGGAGAAGACGAATGACCGGAGACGGCGACACCGGGACGGCCGCCGAGTCGGACCGCCTGGACGCGGCGGTCAGGGCGGCGCCCGCGGGGGACACGACGGCGCAGATCGCGTTGTGGCGCCGGGTGACCGCGTTGGAGCACTGGTTCTTCATCGCGCGCGGCCCGGCCGACCGGCCCCGGCCCTACGCCGCGGCCGCCGCGCAGGGGCCGATGATCTGCCT
This sequence comes from Actinosynnema sp. NPDC020468, assembly GCF_040642015.1. Taxonomy (NCBI): domain Bacteria; kingdom Bacillati; phylum Actinomycetota; class Actinomycetes; order Pseudonocardiales; family Pseudonocardiaceae; genus Actinosynnema; species Actinosynnema sp. NPDC020468. The sequence continues at coordinate 38,182 of NZ_JBFAEO010000019.1, read as the reverse complement.
TTACAGCAGAGTCTCGCGGGCGGCGAGGCCGGAGTCTTCGGCGTGACGCTGGACCACCCGAGGCTCGGTCACTGCATCCCGCCGGCGAACCTGGGTCTGCTCAAGGGCCTGCTCGACGGGGCCGGCCGGTGAGCGGTGCCGAGCCGGGCGACGGCTTCAGCGAGGTGATCGCCCGCGAGGTGGAGGCCGATCCCGGCAACCTGGCCCTGCGCGAGGACTTCGTCACGCTGCTGCTGGGGCAGGACCCGGACCGCGCCGCCACCGAGCTGACTGCGTTCGAGGCGCGCGGCGGTGATCCGGCGCGGGCGCGCCTGCTGCGCGCCCGGTTGGTGGCGGCGCGGTCCGGGGTGGACGAGCCGACACCGGTCGCGGCGCCCGCGGAGGAGGACCGCCACGACGGCGGCGCCGCGTCGCTGTGGGACGCCGAACGCCCGGCGGTGACGCCGGCCGACGTCGCGGGCCTCGCCGAGGTCGAGCGGCACCTGGACACCGTGTTCCTGGCTCCGCTGCGCAATCCCGGGTTGGCGGGCGGCGTTCGGGCAGAAGCCGGGCGGGTCGCCGCTGATGTACGGCCCGCCGGGGTGCGGCAAGACGTTCATCGCCAGGGCGATCGCGGGCGACCTCGGCGCGTCCTTCATCCACGTGACGCTGGCGGACCTGCTGGGCAAGTGGATCGGGGAGAGCGAGAAGGCGAGCCGGAGCCTGTTCCGCAACGCCCGCGCGGCGCCGCCGGGCGTGATCTTCCTCGACGTGTTCGACGCGCTCGGCGGCCGGCGATCGTCCGGGACGCGCCGGCGGGCAAGCCCGCCGACGGGGTGGACGTCGTGGCCGTCGCGGTGGCCACGGAGGGGTTCTCCGGCGCCGATCTCGCCCACCTGACGACCACGGTGCTCCAGCAGGCCATGGTCGAGTCGATGAGCAGCGGTGTGCTGGTGCCGGTCACCACCGACGCGGTGCCGGCCGCGGTCGGCGGCGTCACCCCGTCCACGACGTCCTGGTTCGACCAGGTGGCGCCGGTGTTGGAGTACGGGCGTACCGGGTCGAGCGGGGCAGGCGATGAGGGACCCGGCCGACGACGCCCTGGAGCGGAGCCTGGACCTGGCCTGGGAGCTCTTCGCCGCACAACCGGCGCACCCCGAGGTCGCCGTGCCGGCGTCGCGGGTGCTCGCGGCCCAGCCGGAGCGGAGCAGCGTGGCGCTGGTGCTCGCCGACCACCGCGAGATCTGCGGCCAGGGCGGTGAGGCACGGCGGCTCTACCTCCAGGTGGCCGGTCGCCGCGACCACCAGTTCGTCAACGCGGCCCGCGCACTGCGGTACCTGGCGTTGGCCGAGCACGACCACCCCGAGGCGCTGCGCTGGGCGCGCGGCCCGACGAGCCCGTCGCCGCGTCCGGCACCCCCGGTGGCCGGGACCCTCCCTCCCGATCCGCCTCCTGTCCCGGGACGTCGCTGACCGGCGTCGCCGCTCGCGGTGCGGCCGGCGGCCGGGTGCGATCCGCCTGCGCCTCGGTGGACCTCGCGGCGACTCGTCGGTCGCCCCGGCGGTTTTCGATTCGCATTCACCCGGCCCGCGGGGAATGCGGAAGAAGTGCGGAGTCGTGCCCGGGTGATCAGTCCACGCGGCCGGGAATTGCGCCGCGGTTCGACTTTCCGGTCGAACGGGGTCGACCCGCACCGGGCCGGTCTTGTGCTGGCAACCGGGCAGAAGTGGGGCTAAGGTCGAATGAGTGCGTGGTCGGGGTTGGGGGACTCCGGGTCCGGTCTGATGGGCTGTTGACGCCGCGCCTCGCCGTTCGGGGAACGGTTGTCTCAGTCTGGGGGGACGGGGTGGAATTCTACGAAACAGCCGTCGCGGAATCGCCTGTGGTGCGGGTGCCGGTGGAGTCGGTCGGCACCGGGGTGTCGCCTCGGCTCGGCGGCGAGGACCTGGAGCACGTGCGGACGTTGGCGGCCCTCGACGAGGAGTTGCCGCCGATCACGGTGCTGCGGTCGAGCATGGAGGTGATCGACGGCGCGCACCGGCTGATGGCGGCGAGGTTGAAGGGCGATCCACGCATCGCGGTGCGGTTCTTCGACGGCACGGCGGAGGAGGCGTTCGTCCTGGCGGTGCGGCTGAACATCACGCACGGACTGCCGCTGTCGCCACGTGATCGGCTCATCGCGGCACTGCGCATCGTGGCGTCGCACCCGGACTGGTCCGACCGGAAGGTGGCCGCCGCGAGCGGGTTGTCGGCGAAGACCGTCGCGTCGTTGCGCGTGCGTGCGGGCACACCGGTGGACACGCGGGTGGGACTGGACGGGCGGCTGCGGCCGACGGATCCGGCGCGGCGCAGGGAACGGGCCGCGGAGCTGATCGGGGAACGGCCGAACGCCTCCCTGCGCGAGATCGCGGCGGAGGCGGGGATCGGGCTCGGTACCGCCAAGGACGTGCGGGACCGGCTGCGCAGCGGGCAGGACGTGATACCGCCCAAGCTGCGCGGTGTCCGCGAGGTGACCCCGCGCCGGTCCGAGGGGCGGGGCGGTGCGCCGGGGCCGGGGTTCCCCGAGGTGTTCGAGGTGCTGCACAAGGATCCGGCGCTGAGGTCGACGGAGGTGGGGCGGGCGGTGTTGCGCATGCTCGCCACGCACCGGGTCGAACCGGACCAGCTGTCCCGGCTCGCGGCCGGGATCCCGGTGCACGCCAGGGCGAAGCTCGTCCGCGCCGCGCGGTTGTGCGCGGAGCTCTGGACGCAGTTCGGCGACGAGGTGGAGGACCGCGACCGCCGGGACGAGGCGTCCTGACGGTCGACGGGAGTTCAACCACCGACCATCCGCAGTTGAACCCGCGTCCACGCCACGTTTCCCGGCGCGCACCCGCGCGGAGTCGACCGACTCGGCGGGGCGAAGTCCGGTCGGTGTGCTTGTGTCCTTTGTGGACACGTTGGTGCGCCTGCCGCTCGAGCACGGGCGCCGTGGACAGGGGGAGGAGGAACGAGGGTGAGAGGAACGACGGCCCGGACCACCGGGCCACCCGCGTCCGGGACGTCCGCGGCGGCGGGCACTTCGGCCGAGGCCACGCGCGCCCGACGTCCGGTCCCGCCGGACACCCGCGCACGGGCGGGCGGACCGCCCCGCTCCACCGGGATCGACGCGGCCGCGCACCCGGAGCCCGCGCAGCTCGGGGAGGTGGCCGGTGCCTGACCTGGAGATCGCCGTCAACATCAACCCGCGCTCGATCGGCGAGGCGATCCGCTGGGGTCGCCTGGTCGAGGACCGCGGTGCGGCCCGGCTCGGCGTGTGGGACTCGCCGCTCGCGGTGCCCGAGTGCTGGACGGTGCTCGGCGCGCTGTCCCAGCACGTGACCCGGGTGCCGCTCGGGGTGAGCGTCACGAACCCGGTGACCAGGCACCCGGCCGTGACCGCGAGCGCGCTCGCCGGACTGGCGGGCGAGGCGGCGGCCGGCGTGTTCCTCGGGATCGGCACCGGCGACAGCGGTGTCTACAACCTGGGTGGGCGTGCCGCGACGCTGCGCGGCCTGCGTGCGCACGTCCGGGCGGTGCGGGAGGACCTGGCCGGACGGGGTGTCGCCGTCAAGGTTCTCGTCGCGGCGCACGGGATGCGATCGCTGGAGGTCGCGGCCGAGGTCGGCGACGGCGTGATCGTCGGGCTGGGCCACAGCGAGGAGGTGGTCGCGGCGGTCACGGCGGTGACCGGTCACGACGTCGAGGTCTGGTGGAACACCGGCACGATCACCGTCGACCCCGACGGCGACCGGGCCGAGGCGACCGGCGGCTGGGTGCTCGCGTCGCTCGCGCACCACTTCACCCGGTTCGGCCTGGAGTCGAAGCTCGTGCCCGCCGGGTTGCGGTCCGCCGTCGAGCAGCTGGGCGCGCTGTACGACCTGTCCCGGCACGGCGCCCAGACCGAGGAGGACAGGCGGCGCTACGTCGAGGCGGCGAAGGGGCTCGGCGTGTGGGACCACCTCGCGGACCGGTTCCTCATCGCGGGCACCGAGAGCGATGTCATCGCGCGGCTCGACGCGTTGAGCGCGCGGGGAGTGCGCCGGCTGGAGATCGGCACCGCGAACGGTCCGGACGCGGTGGCGGCGGTGCTGAGCCTGGTCGCGGGACGGGCGGCCGGTCCCGCGGGCGTTGTCCCGGATTGATCGGAATCGCGTCGCGGGACGCGGGCTGCCAATGGTTCCGGCGCGTGCGGACAATGGTGGGTGCGTTTTTCGGGATAGCCTGGACGGGTATTTCCACAGGCGGGGAGGACTGGTCGATGAAGCAGGGTGGTCGGGTGCTCCTGCCGATGTTCGGCGGCTCGCAACTGGACGTGGCGTTGGCCGTGGTCGACTTCGTGCACGATTCGGTCCGGAAGACCGTGTGGGACGCCGAGCGGATCAGGGAATCGTACCTGCGGCGCACGGTCGGCGAGATCCTCGCCGACGGCGACACGATGGTGTTCGGCCCGTGTCCCGACCGGACGTTCGTCGCGTCCTGCCTGCTCGGTGCCCACGGCATCGACCACGTGCTGGTCTACCACGAGCGCAGGGTGCCGGGTTACGGGCCGTCGACCGCGCACCTCGCGCTGGAGACGACCCTGGACGGCAGCGGTTTCATGATGGATTTCGGGACCAGGGAATCGCGGCTGATTCCCGGTGGTTACCACTTCACCGAAGAGCTCGAGGAGACCATCGCGCTCAAGCGCATTCCACTCCGGTCGTTCGACCCGGACGGCGTCGCGCCCCATCTGCTGTTGCGGCAGGTGGTGTCCGACAAGATCGATCCGGAACTCAAGTTCGAGTGGTACGCGAAGCAGGCGCGCAATGTTCGACCGGATGCCGTTCGGGATCGGCTCGCGCTGGACCAGCGGTACAGTGTCTACCACGAGCTATAGCGCGGAGGATAGTGCGGTGACGGTCGCGTACAGGGTCGAGAATCTGGTCAAGCGATATCCGCGACAGGACGTCCTCGCGGTCGACGGAATGAGTTTCGAGATCGCCGAGGGCGAGATATTCGGGCTGCTCGGGGACAACGGCGCGGGCAAGACGACGCTGGTGCGCCAGCTGGTCGGGCTGCTGCGGCCGACCTCGGGTCGCATCGAGCTGTTCGGCAGGGACGTGGTCGAGTACACGGGCTTCGTCTCCACGATGATCGGCTACATGCCGCAGAGCACCGCGGCGCTCAACCGGCTGACCGTCGGCGAGGCCGTGTACTTCTCGGCGCACCTGCGGGGCATGTCCCGGGGCGACGCCCGCCGCGAACGGGACGAGCTGCTCGAACTCTGGCGCATCGCCGAGATCAGGGACAAGGTCTCCACGAACCTGTCCGGCGGCCAGAGCCGGCTGCTCCAGCTGGCGGTGGCGACGGCGGGCAGGGCGCCGGTGCTGATCCTGGACGAGCCGACCAACGACCTCGACCCCGTCAACAAGAAGCACGTCTGGGAGGTCCTGCGGGGCTTCAACCAGGGACGTGGGACGACGATCGTGCTCGTGACGCACGACGCGGTGGAGGCCGAGAAGGCCATCCAGCGGGTGGGCATCGTGCAGCGCGGGCGGTTCACCGCGCTCGGGACGCCCGCCCGGCTCAAGGCGGAGATCGCGCAGAAGCTCAAGGTGCACCTGGCGTTCCCGCCCGACGACCCGCCGGAGTTGCCGTACGGCGTCGTGCCGCAAGAGCGATCAGCGGGCACCTGGCTGCTGATGCTCGACCGGGACGAGGCGGGCGAACTCCTGGGCAAGCTCGACCTGCGCAAGATCACCGACATCCGGATGACGTCGACGACCCTCGAGGACCTGTACCTCCACTATGCCTCCTAGTCTTCAGCGGCCGAGACCGCACATCCAGTTCACCGACCTGTTCCTGATCCAGCTCTCCAACTTCCGCTGGTCGTGGCGCGGCCAGGTGGTGACCGGCATGCTGGCGCCGGTGCTCGCCACCGCGGCGCTCGGCGCGTTCGCCGGCCGGGACCAGCAGAGCCTGACGTACGTGCTGTGCGGCAGCATCGTGCTGTCGCTGATGTTCCAGAACCAGAACAACGTCGCGGCCAACTTCGGCTACATGAAGGCCATGGGCACGCTGGACTTCTTCGCGACGCTGCCCGTGTACCGATCGCTGGTCGTCCTGGCCACGGTGCTCGCGTTCTTCGTGCTCTCGATCCCGTCGCTGGTCGTCACGGCCCTGGTGGGAACGATGATCCTCGGCGTGCCGCTGAGCATCAGCCCGCTCGCGCTGCTGGTCGTTCCGCTGTGCGTGCTGCCGATGGCCGGGATCGGCGCGCTGATCGGCATCACGGTCCGCTCGCCGGCCGAGGCCGGGACGGTCAGCATGTTGATCACGCTGCTGCTGCTCTTCATGGGCCCGGTGGTCCTGCCGCCGGACCGGTTGCCGGACTGGATGATCGGCGTGAGCCACGTCAGCCCGACGAGCTACGCGGCGTCGGCGATCCGGCAGGTCGTGATCGGCCCGGTCACCGGGCAGGTGTGGCTCGACGTGGCCGTCCTCGCGCTGGTCACCGTCGTGACGCTGTGGGGGGTCGGGCACAAGCTGCCGTGGCACCAGAAGTAGGACCGTTGCCGACTGGTCGATTCGGGGGGACGACGCATGATCATCGAGAAGGGGCGCACGCGCCTGGCTCTGGAGGTGCTGTTCGGGGCGGACCTCGCCGAGAGCGCCGATCCCGAGCTGCTCCAGTGGATCGAGCGGCGGCCGCACCAGTGGCGGCAGGCGGTGCGGGTGCTCTGGCACGTGTCCGGTCGTCCCGGCGCGAAGACCGGGATTCCCGCCGCGCCAACGAATTCGCCGCCAACGCCGCCACCGCCACCGTCGCTGCAACCAGCACCGGCGCCGCCGCAGCCAGCGCCACCGCCGCCTCCTTCGCCACGGCAGCCGGCGCCACCGTCGTCGTCGCATTCGCGGCCGCCGCAAGCGGAACCGGGCTTGTCGGGCGAACCGGCGGTGCTCGGGCGGGTACTCGTCGAGGCGCGATCGCCCGCGGTCGCGGCGGACTGGCGCGGCCGGACGGTGCTGGTGCTGGGCGACGGGGGCGACCTGGCGATCGCCGTCGACCACGCGCTGCGGGCCGCGGGGGCGCGCACGGAGTGCGTGACGGTGCGGGAAACCGCGCGGCTGCGGGTGGACGAGCGGGCGGGGCGGGTGATGACCGCGGCCGAGATCGCCGAGCGCCTGCGCGACGAACCGCAGCCGGAGTGGTTGTTCCTGCTCACCGGTCGCACCACGCCGCGGACGACGAACACCGGTCCGGTCGACGCCGTCCACGTCCGGGCGGCCCTGGGCGCGTTGCGCGAGGTCCTCGCCGCCAGGCAGGACTGCCCGACCGCCGCCGTCACCGCGCTGGACGGCCGGTTCGGCGAGACGGGCGCGGTGCCGCTGGACCCCGTCGCCGGCGCGATGGCGGGCCTGCTGCGCGGGCACGCGTCGAGCCGGGTGCTCGACGTCGCGCCCTCGCTCGGGCCGGCCGAGGTGGCCCGCGAGCTGCTCGCGTTCACCGGCGGGGCGCCGGAGCACCGCGAACTCGGCTTCGACGGCGCGAACCGGGTGACACCCGCGTTCGCGCCCGCCCGGCTCGGTGCGGAGACGGGTCTTCCGCTCGAACCGGGATCGACGGTGGTCGCCGCCGGCGGCGCGCGGGGCGGTGCGGCCGAGGTGCTCGTCACCATGGCGGAAGAGGTGCCGTGCCGGTACGTGCTGCTCGGGCGGACGCCGCTGGTCAACATCTACGCGACGCTCGGCGTCGGTGACCGCGACTACGTGCTGTCGATGAGCGCGGAGGAGTTCGAGGAGCACCGCGTCCGCCAGCGCGCGTCGCTCGAGGCGAACTCCCCGGAGTTCTCGGAGGAGGAGTTCGAGGCGTACTGGGCGCGGTTGGCCCGCAGCCTCGACGTGATGCGCACGATCGGCCGGATGCGCGACGCGGGAGCACAGGTCGAGTACGTCCGGCAGGACGTCACGGAGTCGCACGCCGTCCGCAGGCTGGGGCAGGAGCTCAGGTCGCGCGGTCTGCGGATCCACGGGCTCGTGCACGCCGCCGCGCACGGCGACGAGTCGGACGCGCGGGCGTGGGACCGCACGATCGCCACGCGGATCAACGGCTTCTACCACCTGGCCCCGTTGCTGGACGACCAGGTGCGGCTCGTGGCGCTGCTCGGGTCGTCCGGTGGCAGCGCGGAATCCGCGGGCAGCGGGTTCCTCGTACCGCTGGCGGATCGGCTCGCCGCCGAATTCCCGCGGGCGCGGGTCCGCTCCGTGCACTCCGCCGCGGCGTCCGTGATCACGGCGGCGCTGCGGTCACCTCGGGCACCGCGAACGCTGATGGAGCGCGCAGGCCGTTGACCGGCCGGACACCCGCGGTGCGGCGCGAGGCCGCACCGCGGACCGGTCGTGTCCACATCGGACAGGGGGACAGCTGGAATGACTGGGGGGAACGGTTCCGCGTGGCGATCGCCGAGCGTCTTGGTGATCGGCGTGGGACCGCACGCGAGACGCAACCACCTGCCGGTGCTGCTCGACGCGCAACGCGCGGGGCGGCTCGGCACGATCATCGGCGTCGACCTCGTGGAGACGCGGGAGGTCAACGACGAGTACGCGCGGTCGACCGGCTCGTCCGCGTTCTCGATGGTGTACCTGAAGAAGTCCGACACCGGCCGGGTGGCGCTGCCGCCCTCCACCGGGCGGCTGCTCGACGGCTTCGTCGCGCGGCACGGCATCCGTGGCGTGCTGGTCGCGACCGAACCGACCTTCCACCTGGCGTACGCGAAGTGGGCGCTGGATCGCGGCCTGAGCGTGCTGATGGACAAGCCGGTGTCCGCGCGGGTCAACGCGTCGCTGGACGAGGACCAGGCCGGGCTGCTCCTCGAGGACTACGACGAACTGGCGAGCCGCTACGCGGAGGCGAGGCGCCGCGACCCCGGCGTGGTCGTGAGCATGATGTCGCAGCGCCGCTACCACCCCGCCTTCCGCACCATGCGCTCGCTGGTCCGCGAGGTGGCCGAGGCGACGAACTGCCCGGTCACCTCCATCCAGTCGTTCCACAGCGACGGGCAGTGGCGGATGCCGACCGAGCTGGTGGACATCGGGTACCACTCGTACGACCAGGGCTACGGCAAGGCGTCGCACTCCGGCTACCACTTCCTCGACATCGTGCCCTGGTTGCTGGAGGCCGCCGAGACACCGGGCAAGGAGCTCGACGAGGTCGAGGTGTTCTCCAACGTCGTGCGGCCGAGGGACCTGCTGCGGCAGCTGGACTTCGAGGACTACCGCCGGATCTTCCCCGACTTCGACCGGCACAACCGCTACAGCGCCTCGGACCTGTGGCGCCGGGTGCGTCACCACGGCGAGGTGGACGTGTTCGTCTCGCTCGCCTTCCGCAGCGCCGGGCGCACGATGACGCTGGGCTCGGTCAACCTGGTGCACAACGGGTTCTCGCAGCGCGGCAGCGTGCTGCCCAACCGGCTCGACCTGTACAAGGGCAACGGCCGGGTGCGCCACGAAAGCCACGTCGTGGAGCAGGGCCCGTTCCAGGCGATCTACTTCCAGAGCTACCAGGCCCGTGACGGCGCGGCCGGCGCCGACCCGGCGGGGGTGGGCGGTGATCGGCACGTGGACGTGCACGTCTTCCGCAACCGGGCGCTGTTCCCGGACTGGGAGAGCCACGCGCACCTGCGGCTCGAGGACATGGACGGCGGAGGGCCGCCCCTGCGCGGCCACCAGGAGAACGCGCGCCGGCACTCCGTGGAGGAGTTCCTCTCGCACCTGCGCGGCGACGGCGTGCCGGTGACCTCCGACCTGGCCGAGCACCGCCGCGGCTGCGTGCTCATGGCGGGTGCGTACCTGTCGGCCGCGCGACGACGTCGTGGCGCGGATCCGCTGGTGCGCCTGGGTTTCCACCGCGAGCGCGAGGTCCAGCCGGTGCGCGGCGGGGTGACCCACCTCCTGCCCGAACGCGTGGAGGGCTGAGATGACCGCCGTGACGCCCGCGCTGCTCGACCTGTGCGCGCCGCACGTCGGCGGGGTCGAGGACGTCGAGGAGCTGGTGGGCGGCAACGTGAGCCACGTGTACCGGGTGCGGGGGCCGCGCGGCGCGGTGATCCTCAAGGTGCGCGGGTCGTGGTTCGCCCGGATCCCGGACGTGCCGACCGATCCCGCCCTGATCGGGGTGGAACGCGCCGCGCTGGCCGTGTTCGGCGCGGCCGTGCCGGACGTGTTCCCCGAGGTGCTGGAGTTCGACGAGGCGCGGCACGCGCTGGTGCTGAGCGAGATCTTCCCGGCGGGCGGGTCGTTCGAGGACGCGTTGCGGCTCGGCCCGGCCACACCGGCGCAGGCGCGGCGGCTCGGCGAGGTGCTGGGCGACGTGCACGCGGCCACCCGGTCGATCACCGCGCCGATCCGCCCGGGCGGCGACCTCGCGTTCCGCGACCACCAGCTGTGGTACTGCCTGGAGAGGTCCGGGCACCCGGCGCTGGTGGCGTGCAGCGCGCACCTGAAGTCCCTGCCGGACAACGATCTCGTGCTCGGCGACGTGGCGCCGAAGAACATCAGCGTCAGCGCGGACCGGGTGGCGATCTGCGACCTGGAGACCGTCCACCGCGGCAGCCAGTGGTACGACGTCACGTTCGTGCTGGCGCACCTGGTGCTGCACCACCTCGGGGCGCCGGAGCGGATCCGCCCGCTGGCCGCGGGGTTCCTCGCCGGCTACCGGTCGCGCAACTCGCCGCCGGAGCTCGCCGTGTCGGTCCGGACCAGGCTGGTCATCGGGTTCTGCCTGTACCGCCTGGTGAACGAGCTGGTGCCGTACCGGCTCGAACTGGACGCCGCGCAACGGGCCGCCTGGCGCGAGCGGTTCCTCGCGGCGTTGGACCGGTCGAACCCGGAGGGGGGTTGAGGTGCGCGTCCCGATCGAAGAGGTCAGGCGGCTCATGACGGCGGTGTGCGCCGGCGCCGGACTGTCCGAAGTGGAGTCGGGCCTGGTGGTCGACCACTACCTCGACGGCGAGCTGCGGGGCAGGACCTCGCACGGTGTGGCCAAGTTCTGCTTCGAGAGCCAGTTCTTCGGCACGAGGGCGGGCAAGCCGTTCGTGGTGGAGGACTTCGGCGCGGTCGCGGTGGTCGACGGCGCCCGCGAGGTGGGGCCGTTGAGCGTCGGGTTCGCGGTCGACGTCGTCGTGGAGAAGGCGCGGCGGTTCGGGATCGGCCTGGTGGGGATGAACAACACCCAGCGCCACGGCGCGCTGGGGTACTGGACGCGCCGCATCGCCGAGCAGGGGCAGCTGGGCGTCGTGATGAACACCTCGACCGCCGACAGCACGGTCGTCGGCGCGACGCGGGCGTTCCTCGGGGTCAACCCGCTGAGCTTCGCGTTCCCCGCCGAGGGCGGACCCGTCGTCGCGGACCTGTCGACCACGGTGGCGCCGATGGGCCGGCTGTGGGAGGCCAGGCGCGGCAACGGCGGACTGGAGGACGGGCAGTTCGTCGACGCGGGCGGCGGCTTCACCACGAATCCGGACGAGGCCACCGCCGCGGTGATCTTCGGCGGGCACAAGGGTTTCGCGCTGTCGCTGCTGGTCCAGCTGCTGACCGGTTCGGTGTTCGGGTTCCCGATGGGCGAGCGCGTCGAGTCCCTGCTCGACACCGGTTACGCGTTCCTCGCGGTGGACCCGTCGTTCGGCGGTGGGCGGAGGACGTTCGTGGACGAGAACTCCGCGCTCGTGCGGGCGCTGACCTCCGTGCCGATGCGGGACGGGGGCACCCTGCGGTTGTTCGGCCGGGAGAGCGACGCGGTGCGGGCCGCGGCGCTCGCGGAGGGCCGGATCCGGCTGGGCGCCGGTGTCCTCGAGCGGTTGCGCTCCAGTGCGAGGCGGTCGTGAGGCGCGCCGACGGGGTGGACGACGCGACGGCGCGGAAAGTCCTGGCGCGCCGCGGATTCACCGTGCCGGACGTCCAGGGGTTGGCGGTGGACCAGAGCCCGTTCGCCCGCCGGATACCCACCCGGCGCGCGGTGCTGCGCCGGGGCGTGACCCTGGAGGCCCGCACGATCGAGCTGGGCGGCGGGCACTTCACGAACTCCTACACCCTGCGCGCGGCGCCGGACGCCGGGTACGTGCTGGACACCGTGAGCGACAGCACGGGTTTCCCCCTGCGCGACGCGCTGGTCGACCCGGCGGTCGTGGGTGCGATCAACGGCTCCTTCACCTTCATCTCGGACGACCCCGACTACCAGCCCGCCGAGCCGCACTTCGACCTGTGCGTGCGGCGCGGCGTGGTCGCGGGGCTGCCGTCGGCGACCAAACCGGCCCTGCTGGTCCGGGGCTCCACGTCGTCCGCGCGGGGGGTCAGGGCCGAGGGCGTGATCCGGGTGGGCTCGGACGTGCTGCCGTGGGCGGGCGCGAAGGAGCCGGGCGGGCGGGTGCTCGTGTTCAACGCCGCGAACTGCCGGGTGAAGTACCTGGACTCCGACGTCACGGCGTTCCGGCGGATCGTCGAACCCGCGACGAACACGACGCCGGGCGCCGCGGCCGCGGTCGACGCGGTGGTGGAGGTCCGGCCGGACGGTTCCGCGCTGATCACCGCGCTGGTGCCCGGCGGAGGCGCCGACCTGTTCGCCGGCGGCTACGTCCTGCGGGCGCACGAGCAGGACGCGCGGTACTGGCGGGTCGGCGACCGCGTCGTGCCGCTGACCGTCGACGGCACGGACCTCCGCGCGCTCACCTCGGCGACCTCACTCGGGCCGTCGGTCGCGGACGCCGTGGTGCCGCAACGGATCGCGAACGCCTATGACGACTCGCTCGGCGTGTCGCCGTTCCGCGGCGTCCGGTACCCGAGGTCGCTCGTCTACGGCACCGGCGACGGCGCGGTGCACCTGCGGATCTTCGACGGCGCGCCGCTGACGGCGCGCTTCCAGGGCCTGACGCCCGGTGAGGTGGTCGACGTGCTCGCGGAGGAGGGCCACGACCTGCGCTGGGCGTTCCACCTCGACGGCGGGCAGTCCTCGAAGCTCGCGTACCGGCACGACGGCGGGGCCGAGGTGGTGGGCAGCCTGCACTACCTGGTGTGGCCGCAGAAGGACGGGACGCGATTCCGGTGGAACGGGCTCGACGGCCGGGTGCTGGCGTCGTGCCTCGTGCTGAGGGAGGCGGGTTGATGCTGGACGAGGCGAAGGCGGTGGTGGACCGGCTGCGCGGCGAACCCGTCCGGGTGGCCGTGCACCAGCCCGCGTACCACCCGAACATCTACTACTTCCGCAAGATGCTCGCGAGCGACGTGTTCGTCTCGCTCGACACCGCGCAGTTCGCGGACCGCGACTGGCAGCACCGCCAGGAGTTCTTCTACGAGGGCCGGCGGCGGTGGCTCACCGTGCCGGTCAACAACGGCCGGGAACCCCTCCACCGCAAGCGGATCGTGGATCCCGGCCGGGTGGAGGCGCACTGGCGGATCATCGCGCGGACGTACGCGGACGCGCCGTACTTCGGGATGTACCGCGAGGAGCTGGCCGGGGTGTACCGGCGGCCGTGGACGTCGTTGCGCGACCTGTGCGAGGAGATCGTGGCGTTCGCGCGCCGGGCGCTGGGGGTGCGGACGCCGGTCGTGCGGGCGAGCGACTGCTTCGACGGCACGGCGAGCAAGGGCGACCTGCTCGCCGAGCTCGTGTCGAGGGTGGCCGGGCTCGGCGAACCGTCGCGGGCCGTCTACCTGGTCTGCGCGCACCCGATCCGGCCGGACCACTACATCAACCGGCGACACGGCGGGAACCCGTTGTCGGAGCGGGAGAAGCTGGAGGCGCGGGGCATCGAGGTCGGCGCGTTCCACTACCGGCACCCGGTGTACCCGCAGGCGACGCTGCCCGCGGCGGCGGGGTTCCAGCGCGAGCTGTCGATCGTGGACCTGATCTTCAACCTCGGTCCGGGCGCGCGCGCCGCGCTGGACCGGTCGGGCGTGCGCGATGACTGACCTGACGGTGCTCGCCGTCGCGGCGCGGGCCGGTGACGCCGAGCTGGGCATGGGCATGCGGCTGCGGTGGTACGCCGACCGGGGCGCGGCCGTGCACGTGCACTGCCTGGCCGGCGAGCCGGACGCCGACTGGCGGGCCGTGCTCGTCCACCTGGGGCTGAAGGACTACACGTTCTCCGGCGTCCCGCGGGGGTTCGCCCGGTGCCGGGGTCTGATCAACGCGGAGTTGTTCCGGGTGGTGCCGGCGTTGCGGCCGGACGTGGTGTACGGCGTGTTCCCCGGTCACCACGACCAGGACCGCCGGATCGCGGGCGACGAGACGGAGGTGGTGGCGCTGCGGGAGGCCCGGGACCTCAGGTCCTTCCGCTGCGGTACCGCGGACGGGTTCCGGCCGAACCTGTTCTTCCTCGGTGACGACGAGCTGATGGGCGCGCGGCGGAGGGCGCTCGCCGCGCTGGGCCGCGACGCCGACGAGAGCCCGGCCCGGGTCGCGCACCGCGAGCACGTCCACCACCGCGTGGTCGAACGCCTGGCCGCGCACGACGCCTTCGCCGAGATGTTCACGATCTCGCGCGCGATCGAGGGGAGAGCACGATGACGCTGAGGTTCCACTGGTTCCTGCCGACCGCCAGCGACGGGAGGTCCCTGCTCTCCGGCACCCACCGGACCCACGGGCGGGACGCGGACGGCATGGTCGTGGCGGGTGCGGACCGCTACCGCGAACCGGACATCGAGTACCTCGCGCAGATCGCCCGTTCCGCCGAGCAGATGGGGTTCGAGGCGATCCTCACGCCCACCGGGACGTGGTGCGAGGACGCGTGGTTGGTCACCGCCGCGCTCACCAGGGAGACCGAGCGCCTCAAGTTCCTGGTGGCGTTCCGGCCCGGTTTCCTCTCGCCGACGCTCGCGGCCCAGATGGCGGCCACCTACCAGCGCCTGTCCCGCGGCCGGCTGGTGCTCAACGTGGTGACCGGCGGCGAGTCCGACGAGCAGGCCCGCTTCGGCGACCACCTGTCGAAGGACGAGCGCTACGCCAGGGCGGGCGAGTTCCTGGCGATCCTGCGCGGCGCCTGGAGCGGCGAGCCGTTCGACTACACGGGCAGCTATTACGACGTGCGAGGGGCTACCGTGTCGCGACCGCCGTCCCCGGTGCCGGAGCTGTACTTCGGCGGGTCGTCCGGCGCGGCGGGCGCGGTGGCGGCCGAGCACGTGGACACCTACCTCACCTGGGGGGAGCCACCCGCCCAGGTGGCGGCGAAGCTCGACTGGATCCGGGGGCTCGCCGAGGAGCGCGGTCGCCGGCTGCGGTTCGGGATCCGGTTCCACGTCGTCACCCGCGACACGTCCGAGGCGGCCTGGGCCGAGGCGGAGCGGCTGATCGCGGGGCTCGGGACGGAGAAGGTCGCGAGCGTGCAGCGGATCCTCGCGGCCAGCGAGTCGACGGGGCAGGCGCGGATGCGGTCGCTGCACGAGGGGTTCCGCGGCAGCGGCGACCGGCGCGAGCTGGAGGTCCACCCCAACGTGTGGGCCGGGGTGGGGTTGCTGCGCGGGGGAGCGGGCACGGCGCTGGTCGGCAGTCACCGCGAGGTGGCCGACCGGATCGCCGAGTACGCGGAGTTGGGCATCGACGAGTTCATCCTGTCCGGCTTCCCGCACCTGGAGGAGACGTACTGGGTCGGCGAAGGCGTGCTGCCGGAGCTGCGCCGGCGCGGTCTGGCCGCCGAGGTGGGCCACTGACTGTCGGTTCTACGGGGGAGAGATGTCTGCAACGAGGTGGGGGATTTGTGTCGCGCGGGCGCGTGTCGGCCGCGGTGGACCGCTCGCGCGCACGACCGAGCTGGGCAGCGTCACCGTGCACCAGGTGGTGCCGGCGTCCCAGCCGCACGTGGTGCCCGCGCGACCGGGGCACCACGCGTTGGTGCTGAGCGCTTCGGGCGTCCTCGTCGTGGAGCGCGACGGCCGCGAGGTCGTGGTGGACGACGAGGGGATCGCGCTGTCCGACGTGCGGCGCTCGTTGGAGATCCGCCCGTGCGGGCCCGGCGCGGAGGCGGTGGTGATGGTGTTCCCGAACTCGGCCGCGCCGCTGCTGCCGCCGCCCGCTCCGGTCGCGCGGCACGAGGTCTGCGACCTGACCGGTCCGGGGGCGTTGCTGTGCGACCTGCTGGCGGGTGCGACGGTCGCGGCACCGGCGCTGCACGCGTCGGAGGCCGCGCGGATCGGGGACGCCGCGCTGCACCTCGCGACCGGTGTGCTGGAGCGGCACTTCTCCGGACCCGGTGACGGTGTCGTCACGCACCAGCACGAACTGCTGACGCGGATCCGCGGGTACGTGGACCGGCACCTCGGCGACCACACGCTGACCCCGAGCCGGGTGGCCGCCGCGCACCACGTCTCCGTGCGGTACCTGCAACGGCTGTTCAAGATCGACGGTGCCACGCCGTCGGGCTGGATTCGCTCGCGCCGGCTCGAGATCTGCCGGCGGGAGCTGGCCGACGAGGCGCTGCGAGGTCTGTCGATTCGGGAGATCGGGCTGCGCAACGGTTTTCCGCAGGCGTCGGACTTCAGCAGGGCGTTCCGCGCCGAGTACGGCAGGCCGCCCGGCCGGTTCCGCGCCGAGCTGCGCTCGACCGGGACGTGGGTCGGCAACCAAGCGGTCGCCTCAGGCCAATGACAGTTCCCGACGTGCTGGGAAGAATCGTCCTGGTCGGCCAGTCCCCGACGCACCGGATTCGTCACTCCACTGTGGACGCACCGGGTCGGGATGAGGGGGAGAATCCAATGCCGGGAAGTACTCCAACGCTCGATCCCGCGGTCGAATTGGCGGCGCGGGTCCTGTTCGGCGACGAGCTGCTGACCGCGCTCGGGCCGGGTTTCGTGCACTCGTTGACCGAGCGGCCCGCGGCGTGGGCGTCGGCGCTGACGTCGATCTGGACGATCTCGCGCGGCGCCGGTCCGGCGGGCAACGGCGCGGGCCCCGAGGTCGCCGCGCCCGTCGCGGTCGCGCCCGTCGCACCCGCACCGGCTCCACCTCCCCTGAGGGCGGATCCGGTGCGGGAGACCGAATCCCCGGCCGAGCTCGACTTCTTCGACCCGGCGGCCGGCGACGAACCCGCGGTCGAGAAGCGCGACACGCCGTGGGAGTACGAGGAGGTCCGCGCCGAGTTCGCGAAGCTCCTGGAGGACGCCACCGGGTACCCGGCGGAGGTCCTGGACGAGGACGCCGACCTCGAGGCCGACCTCGCGATCGACTCCGTCAAGCAGGTCGAGGCGCTGGGCAAGCTGCGCGAGCGCTACCAGTTGCTGTTCGAGGAGGACTTCTCGATCGTCGACCACCGCACGATCCGCAGTCTCGCGGGTCACCTCACCGATCGCCTGAACCGCGAGCGGCTCACCCCGGCGCCCGCGCGATGAGCCGGTTCGCGGGCAAGGTCGCGCTCGTGACCGGCAGCAGCCGCGGGTACGGGCGGCAGATCGCGGTCGGGTTGGCGGCCGGTGGCGCGAAGGTGGTGCTGAACTCGCGCGGCAGCGCGGCCGACGGCCGGATCGTCGCCAGGGACATCGCGGCGGCCGGCGGCGAGGCCATCTACGTCGAGGCCGACATCGGCGACGAGTCCAAGGTCCGCGACCTGGCGGCCGTCGTGGCGCGCAAGTACGGCGCGATCGACATCGTCGTGCACAACGCCGCGCGCGGCTACGAGCGCGCGGTGGACGAGACGACGTGGCCGCAGTTCGAGGAGGCGCTGCGGGTCAACACCTACGCGATCATCGCGCTGGCGCGGCACTTCCGGCCGTTGTTCCGGCCCGGGGGGAAGTTCCTCTACGTGTCGAGCATCGGCGCCGAGCGCGGCATGCCCGGCTACAGCGCCATCGGGGCGAGCAAGGCCGCCGGCGAGGCGCTGATCCGGTCGCTCGCGCTGGAGTGGGCGCCGGACGTGCGGGCGAACACCATCCGCCCCAACGTGATCCCGACGTTCTCGCTGCGGTCGTTCACGTGGGCCGACGACCTGTGGAAGGTCTTCGAGGACGAGGCGCCACTGGGCGTCACCGGCGTGGAGGAGCTCGCGCGGACCGCGCTGTGGTTGTGCGGCGACGAGTCGGACTACGTCAGCGGTCAGGTGATCAGCGTCGACGGCGGGTTCACCACGTCGATGCGGCGGCCGGGCCTCACCACGCGGCGGCGCGACGCGAGTGCCGTGAAGAAGTCCGAGGGGGTGTGAGCCGTGGCGCGGTTGTTCGAACCGATCGCGATCGTGGCGAGCGAGTGCCTGCTGCCCGGCGCGGTGGACCGGGCCGCGTTCTGGCGCGTGTTGGACGAGGGTCGGACGGCGATCGCGCCGGCGCCCGAGACGTGGCTCGACCGGTCGATCTACCACTCGACCGATCCCCACGCGGTCAACCGCGGCGACAGCGACACCGTGGCGTTGCTGCCGGAGTGGGAGTTCTCCACGCCGCCGAGGCTGCCGCCCAAGCAGTTGTCCGGAATGGACCTCGCGCACCGGTTGGCGCTGGAGCTCGGCCACCGGGTCGTCGGCCCGCTCGACGAGGCGGGCGTGCTGCCGAAGGAGACCACCGGCGTGTGGGTCGCCAACGTCGCCGGCACCCTGGGCACCCAGCTCGCCATGGTCGCCTACCACGCCAGTGAGGAGTGGTCGCGCAAGGCGGGCGAGCTGCGGCCCGACCTGGCCGACGAGATCGACTTCTTCAACCGCGGGTTCCAGGAGCGCTTCCCGCACCTGCGCGAGGACGCGGCGGTCAACGGCAACATCCTGGCCGGGCGCATCGCGAACTACTTCGACCTGCGCGGACCGCAGATGGCCGTCGACGCCAACTGCGCGAGCTCGCCCGCCGCGCTGAGGGCCGCGTGCCTCTCGCTGCGCGACGGCACCTGCGACATGGCGCTGGTGGCGGCGATCGGCGTGCAGGCGGCCGAGATGACCGTGGTGTCGTCCAAGGCGCGGGCGTCCGCGCCCGGCCCGTCGTTCCCGTTCGACGCCGACGCGCGCGGGTACGTGCCCGGCGAGGGCGCGGTGATGGTGGCGCTGGTGCGGGCGGAGGACGCGGTCGCGAAGGGCATGCCGGTACTCGGGGTGATCCGCTCGATCGGGCGCAGCTCCAACGGCCGTGGCACCGCGCCGTGGTCGCCGTCGCAACGCGCCGAGGAACTCGCCATCACCCGCGCCTGGGAGGAGGGCGAGTTCACGCCGGGGGAGCAGATCGACTACATCGAGGCGCACGGCACGGCCACCCAGGTCGGCGACCGCACCGAGCACGCGGCGATGCTCGCGACCTACGGCGCCGCCGGCCACCGCGACGCGATCCCGTTCGGCTCGGCCAAGTCCGTGGTCGGGCACACCATCGAGGTCGCGGGCATGGTGGGCCTGCTGCGGGCGCTCTACGTCTTCGACCGCGGCCGTGTCCCGCCGTCGGTCGGCGTCGCGACGCCGGCGGCGTTCGTCACCGAGCACGCGGACCGGCTGCGCCTGGCCACGCGGACGGAGGAACTGGCGCCCGGACCGCGTCGGGTCGCGGTGAGCAGCTTCGGCGTCGGCGGCGTGAACTACCACATGATCATCGAATCCGAGGTCGAGGCGAGACCCGCACCGGCCGCGCCGCGCCGCGAGCCCGTCGCGATCACCGGCATGGCCGCGATCATGCCGGACGCGAACGACGTCCCCGGCGTGTGGGAGCACCTCCGCCGGTCCACGGCGGTGCGCGGGCAACTGGCCGGGTACCTCCGCGAGTTCGAGAGGTTCTACTCCCGGGACAGCTCGCACCGGGACCGCACGACCTGCCCGGTGTCCTCCATCGTGGACAAACCCGTGCTGGCGGAACCGGCGCGCTGGCGGATCCTGCCGAAGGTCGCGAGCGAGATGTTCGACGACCACCTGCTCCTGCTGAACGCGGTGTCCCAGCTCGTCGCGGGTGACGTGGTGCCGGAGGATCCCGCGGTGCGCGCCCGGTCGGGCGTGTTCGTCACCGACATCCTCGACGGCGACGGCCGCAACAGGCTCATCCGCGACCTGATGTTCCAGCGCTGGCAGGAGGAGCTGACCCGGCACGTCGGGGACCCGTCGCTCGCGGCGGAGGTCTTCGCCGACCCGGGGCTGGGTCTGGGCGCGGTGACGGAGAACGCCTCGGTCGCGGGTCAGGGCGTGCTCGGCGCCAGCAGGGTCGCGGGCGGGCTCGACCTGCTCGGCGCGGCGGTGTCGGTGAACTCGGCCTGCGCGTCGGGTCTGGCCGCGTTGTCCCTGGCGATCCAGGAACTGCGCGCGGGCGGGTTGGACTTCGCGGTCGTCGGTGGGGCGAGCCTCGGCGTCGACGTGACGAACCAGGTGGCGCTCTCGGCCATCGGCTCGCTGTCCGCGAGCGGGGAGGGCCGCCCGTACGACCGCGCCGCCGACGGCTTCGTCATCGGCTCGGGCGCCGCGGTGTTCACGCTGAAGCGGCTGTCCGACGCCGAGCGCGACGGCGACGAGATCCTCGCGGTGATCCGCGAGTGCGTCGGCAACAGCGACGGCAAGGGCCGCAGCATGCTGGCACCGCAGCTGCGCGGCCGGCGCGAGGTCGTGCGCCGCGCCTACGCCCTGGCGGGCCTCGACCCGTCCACCGTCCAGTACGTCGAGGGTCACGGCGCGGGCAACGCGCTCGGCGACTCGTCCGAGTTGCAGGTGATCGCCGAGGAGATGGCGACCGCGGGCCGCGAGGTCGCGCTGGGCAGCGTGAAGGGCAACTACGGCCACCTGAAGGCCGCGGCGGGCTTCGCGGGTCTGCTCAAGGTCGTGCTGTGCCTGCGCAACCGCACCATGGTCGCGACGCCGGGGTTCACCTCGCCCGGCGACCTGGGCGCGAGCCTCGCGGACCAGGTCCGGATCCTGGACCGGGCGGTGGAGTGGCCGGCCAACGGCGGCTCGCCGCGCCGCGCCGGGCTGAACTCGTTCGGCCTCGGCGGGACCAACTTCCACGCGATCGTGGACGAGTACGTCCCGACGACCTCCGGGCGCGCGGACGAGCCGGCCGCCGACTCGCCCGGGTTCGCCGCCGAGAGCGCCGCGGACCTGGCGGACCGGCTCGACCTCGGCACCGCCGGCGGCACGGGCCCGTGGCGCGCGGCGGTCTTCGCGCCCACGTCGAAGGTCGCGCGGGCCCAACGCGCCGTCCTCGCCTCCCGCCTGCGCGCGGCCGGGCGCCGCGTCGCCGAGGTGACCGAGTCCGCGGTCTGGGCCGGCCCGGCGGTGCGCACCGGACCCGTCGTGGCGCTGTTCCCCGGCCAGGCCGGCACGAAGGACTTCGCCGCGGTGTCCTGGTTGGCGCGCAACGGCGGCGCGGACGAGTTGGCCGTGCTGCCCGAGGTGCTCGGCGAGCCGGGACGGATCATCGCCGGTGCGCTGGAGTCCGGTGACCCCGCCGACCTCGGCGACCTGGCCACCCGGTCCGGCACCTCCCAGGTGCTCGGTCTGCTGTCCGCGCACCTGGTGTGGCGGTGGTTCCGGCCGGACGACGCCGTGCTGCTCGGCCACAGCGCCGGTGAGTTCGGCGCCCTGGTCGCGGCCGGCGTGCTGCGGTTCGCCGACGCCCTGCGGGCGTGCTGGGCGCGCGGCGAGTTCGCGGAGGAGGCCGTCGACGGTCGTGCCGGCCTGATGGCCGCGGTGTTCGCGGGGCCGGACACCGTCGCCCGGCTGGTGGACGCGGTGCCGGGCGCGCACCTCGGCACGGTCAACGGACCGGCGTTCTGCGTGGTCTCCGGCTGGGCGGACGCGATCGAGCGGGTGATCGCCGCCGCGGCCGCCGAGCGGATCGACTGCACCAGGCTCGACGTGCACCTGCCGTTCCACACGCCGCTGCTCGCCGCCGCGGTGCCCCGCCTGCGCGAGATGCTCGACGGGATCGAGGTGTCCCCGCCGGCCTTCCCCGTCCACTCGGCCGCGCTGAACGGGCTCTACCCGGCCGATCCCGAGGTGATCAGGACCGCGCTGGCGGCGCTCTACACCGAGCCCGTCCGGCTCGACCAGCTCATCCGCCGGGCCGCCGGGAGCTCGCGCCGGTTCGTGGAGTGCGGCGCGGGACGCTCGTTGAGCCGTTCGGTCGACGCCGTGCTGGGCGACGAGCCGCACCTCGCGCTGCCCGGTGTCACCTCGGCGCGCGGTGGCCTGAGCCGGCTCGCCGACGGCCTGTGGGTGGCCGGACTCGAGCCGGCGCGGGCCGAACCCGCCGACTTCGCCCTGTTCACCCCGGTCCCGGTGGCCGCGGTGCCCTACACCGGCACGTCCTGGAGCGGCGTGCCCGTGCGGGTGGCCGGTCCGGATCGCGCTCTCGCCGCGGAGGTCGCGGACGCCCTGCGGGCCGCGGGCGCCGAGGTGCGCTCCGAGGCGGACTGGCTCGTCTGGGTTGCCGCCGAGCAGGCCGAGGAGGGTGTGCCCGGCGCCGAGGCCACGATGGCGGAACTCGTGCACCTGCGCGCGGTGACCGCGGAACTGGCGACCGGGTGGGGTGCGCGCGCGCCCGGCGGCCTGCTCGTCGTGACCACTGTGGACGGTCGGCTCGGCTCGTCGCGGTCGCTGCTCGACCCGGCGGGCGGCGCGCTCACCGGCTTCACCCGCGCGCTGGGCCAGGAGTACCCGCAGGCCGCCACCGCCGTCTTCGACGTCGGCCCGGACGCGCGTCCCGCCGCGGCGCGCCGGATCGTGGAGCTGGGCCGCCCGCCCGCGGGCCACCACGAGTTCGGCGTGGACGCCCGCGACTGGTGGCGCACGGAACTGGCGCCGGTGCCGCCGAACCGGGTGGTGGGGCCGGGACTGCTCGACGCGCTGCGCGAACCGGACGCCGCGGTGGTGGTGTCCGGCGGCACCACGGGGATCGTCGCCGAGATGGTCTGCGCCGCCGCGCGGCGGCTGACCGACCCGAAGGGCCTGCTGGTCCTGCTGAGCCGCACACCGGCGGCCGAGCGCACGGAGGAGGAGTGCCTGCGCGCGCTCGCCGAGGACCGCAAGACCGATCACCTCCTCGCGTGGCGGCGGGGCAACCCGGGGCGGTCCCTGCACGAGTTCGAACGCGAGTGGCGGCGCGGCCGGCGGGCGCTGGAGGCCGGGGTCACGCTGGCCAGGCTCGCCCGGGCGGGTGTGCGGGTGGCGCACGAGCTGGTCGACGTGTGCGACGTGGCCGGCATGCGGGCGTTGCGGGAGCGGTTGCGCGACAAGGTGGTCCGCACCGTCGTCCACGGCGCCGGCGTCGAGCGGTCCAGCCGCATCACCGACAAGCCCGCCCGCGAGTGGGAGGACACCGTCGCGGTGAAGGTGCTGGGGTGCCAGACGCTGATCGACCTCGCCGGGGAGGGGCTGCGGCTGTTCGTCGCCCACGGCTCGGTGTCCGGCGCGGTCGGGCTGCCCGGCCAGACGGACTACTCCTGCGCCAACGAGTACCTCGCGAAGGCGACCGCCAGGCTGCGGGCGCGGCGGCCGGGGGTCGTGGCGCAGTACGTCGGGTGGCCCGCGTGGAACCGGGTCGGGATGGCCGCGGACCCGGAGACCAGGCGTCGGCTGGAGGGCAGGGGTTTCCGCTACCTCGACCCGGACGCCGGCGTCCGCTGGTCCGCGGAGATCGTGGCCGCCGCGCCCACGCTGGCCTCGCACGTCGTGCTGCTGCCGGTGCCGCTGCCCGCGCTCGCCCGGCGGTGGACGAGCACGCCCACCCCGCCGGGCGAGCGGTGGTGGCTGGTCGACGCGACGACCGCGTCCGGCGCCACCACGACGGTCCACCGGCTCTACGACGCGGCCGACCCGCGTGACGCCGACCTCGCGGGCCACCGGGTTCGCGGTGGCGTGCGGATCGCCGCGGTGCAGCTGGTGGAACAGCTGGCCGAGGCGGTCCTCGCCGCGACCGGCGTGGTTCCGGAACGCCTGGAGCTGCACGACGTGGTGTTCCACCAGGGCCTGGTGCTCGGCCGCTCCGGCCGCCGGCCCACGCGGGTGGTCGTCACGGGCGATCAGCTCCGCCTGGAGACGACGCCGGTGCTGCGCGGCGACCTGCCTGGACCGGGTTCGGTGCTGGTGGCGACGGCCTCCTGGACGGCGGGCACCGGGCGGGACGAGGTGGATCTCGCGGCCCTGCGGCGCGTCGGCGGCGGTCCGGACGTGGTGGCGGAGGCGGCCCGGTTCGGCATCGACTACACCGGCCGGTTCGCGACCCGGCTGCACGTCGAGGCGCACCCGGACTTCGCCGCCGCCGGGCGGTTCACCTGCGAGGAACCGGCGTTCCGGGCCGGCGGGAGGATCATCGACCCGCCGGAGCTCGACACGGCGCTGCGGGCGGTGTTCGCGGCCCGCTCGGACAGCACCGACCAGGGCCTGCCCGCGGCGTTCGGCACGGTCGTGCTCCACCCCGGTCGGACACCCGGCGAGAAGCACGTGTTCGTCTCGGTCGCGGACACCGGCGGCTACGACCTGAAGATGACCGACGCCCGCGGCCGGGTCCTGGTGTCCGTCGAGGGCCTGCGGCTCAAGGTGCCCGCCGAGTGGGGTCCGCGATGACCGCCGTGCTGGTGGTCGCCGCGCACCCGGACGACGCCGAGCTGGCGATGGCCATGCGGATCCACGCCCACGTACGGGCAGGCGACGCGGTGCGGGTGCACTGCCTGACGACCGGGACGCCGGATCCGGACGGCGCCGAGCCGAGGCGGCGGGAGGCGCTGCGGGCGGGCGCGGTACTGGGCGTCGGCGCGTACACGTTCTCGCCGGTGCCCGACACCAGGTTCGTGGAGCACCGGGCGCTGATCCACGACGAGGTCACCGCCGTGATCGAGGACGCGCGGCCCGACCTGGTGTACACCCACTTCCCGCACGACCAGCACCTGGACCACCGCGTCGCGGGTGAGGAGACGACGGCGGTCGCGCTCGCCCACGTCCGCGCGCTGACCCACTTCCGGTCGCCGTACAGCACGGGCTTCGACCCGACGTCGTTCTTCCTGGCGGGCGGGGAACTCATGGCGATCAAGGTCGAGGCGCTGGCGTGCTTCGGCTCGCAGGCGCAGCTCGACATGCGGGTGTTCCACGACCTGGCCGAGGTGGCGCACCACCAGCACGTGCACCGCCGCGTCCTGGACGCGGTGGACCCGGGGCTGAGGTACGCGGAGTCGTTCCGGATCGTGCGGGAGCTGCATTTGTCCGAAGTGGACTGACCTTGGTGGAAGCCGCTGAACGGGGGGAAAGTGGCTGCGATCGAGTACCTGGCGGAACCCGAGTTGTCGGTGGTCGCCCCGATGTACGACGAGGAAGAGGTGTTGCCGGGCTTCCTCGACCGACTGCGCCCGGTGCTCGACGGGCTGCACGTGCGGTACGAGGTGGTCGCGGTGGACGACGCGTCGGCCGACCGGACACCGGTCCTGCTGCAACGGGCCCTGCGCGCGTGGCCACAGCTGCGCGTGGTGCGGTTGCGGGCCAACGCGGGGCACCAGGCCGCGTTGTCCGCGGGGTTGTCGCGGGCCCGCGGGCGGTGGGTGGTCACGATCGACGCGGACCTCCAGGACCCGCCCGAGCTGATCGCGGACCTGCTCGCCGAAGCCCGGACGGGCGGGGTCGACGTGGTCTACGGGGTGCGGTCGAACAGGTCGAGCGACAGCGCGTTCAAACGGCGCACCGCGAGCCTGTACTACCGGGTGCTGCGCCGACTGTCCGGAGTGGACGCACCGCGCGACGCCGGCGACTTCCGGCTGATGTCGCGCGCCACGGTCGACGCCGTGCTCGCGATGGCCGAGCACGGGCGGGTGCTGCGGGTCGTGGTGCCCGCGCTCGGCTTCCCGTCCGCGATCGTGCGCTACCGCCGGGAACGACGTCCGGCGGGGCGGTCGAAGTACCCGCTGGCGAAGATGGTCGGCCTGGCGGTGGAGTCGGTGGTCAACTGGTCGCTCGCCCCGCTGCGGCTCGCGACCTGGTTCGGGCTGCTGGGTTTCCTCGCGGCGCTGCTGTCGACCGGTTACGGCGTGGTGGGCGGTCTGCTCGGGCACGCGGTGCCGGGCTGGACGTCCACCGTCACGATCGTGTCGGCGTTCGCCGCGGTCGAGCTGTTGTGCATCGGCGTGCTGGGCGAGTACGTCGGCCGGATCCTCAAGGGGCAGCGGGAACTCCCCGCGTTCTTCGTCGCCTACGACTCCGCCGAGCCGGCGTCCGCGCGGAAGGTCTCCTGATGCACCACGAGGAGATCCGCAAGCTGACGCGCCTCGAGGACTCGCACTGGTGGTACCGGGAACGGCGGCACCTGCTCGCCCGGATGATCGGCAGGCTGGCACCGGGCGTCGCGCTCGACGTCGGCGCCGCCGGTGGTGGCAACACCCGGGTGCTGGTCGCGCACGGCTGGCGCGCGACGTCGGTGGAGTACGACCGGGAGGGCGCGGCGATCGCGGCCGCGCGCGGGCTGCCCGTCGTGCGGGCCGACGCCTGCCACCTCCCGTTCGCGGACCGGTGCGCCGACCTCGTCATCGCGTTCGACGTGCTGGAGCACATCTCCCGGGACGACGTCGCGGCCGCCGAGATCCACCGCGTCCTCAAGCCGGGAGGCACGTTCCTCGCGGCGGTTCCCGCCGATCCCCGGCTGTGGTCGGCGCACGACGTCGCCGTCGGGCACGTGCGCCGCTACACCCGCACGTCGCTACAGGACCTCCTGCGGCGCAACGGGTTCGAGATCGGGTCCTGCCGGTCCTGGAACGTGCTGCTGCGGCCCGTCGCCGCGTGGCGGCGCAAACGGGCGTCGGGCAGCGACCTGGAGGAACCGCACCCGCTGGTGAACCGCGCGCTCGCCGCCGTGGTCGCCGCCGAGCGCTACCTCGACGTCGGCAGGTGGCCGGGGGTCACCCTGCTCGTCCAAGCCCACCGCCCACGGACGTGAGGTGACATGTCGACCCAGGTCGAGATCACGGAAGAGCGACATCCCGTGCTGCCAAGGCTGTCCCGCGCGGTGCCGGCGCTCGTCGTCGCGTTCGGCGTGCTCGTCTGCGTGACGCAGAACGGGTACGAGCTCGCGGGCGACGAGTACTTCTTCCTCGTGGCGGGAGATCACCTCGCCTGGGGCTACGCCGACCAGCCGCCGCTGGTGGCCGCGCTGGCCCGGCTCTCCGACACGCTCCTGCCCGGTTCGCGGCTGCTCCTGCGGCTGCCCATGGTGCTCGCGGTGTGCGCGGGAATCCTCGTGACCGCGCTGATCGCGCGGGAGTTCGGCGGGCGGCGCGCCGTCCAGCTGTGGGCCGCCGCGGCGTTCGCGCTCAGCACCTACGCGCTGGTGCACACCCGTGCCGTGACGACGGACGCGATCGACATGGCCTGCTGGGCGACGGTGACCTGGCTGCTGGTGCGGTGGACCCGCACCCGGCGGGACGGGCTGTGGTGGGGAATCGGGCTCGCCACCGCGTTCGCGTTGCAGGGCAAGTACATCATCGGGGTGTTCTGGGTCCTCGTGGCCCTCGCCCTCCTGGCGGTGGGGCCGCGTGAGGTCTTCCGCAAGCCGGTCGTCTGGCTCGCCGGGCTGCTCGCGGCGCTGTCCACGATCCCGAGCTTGACCTGGCAGGCGCGCAACGGCTGGCCGCAGGCGGACGAGGGGCCCGCCATCCGGGCGGACGCCGAGGCGCTCGGCGGGCACCTGGTGTTCCTCCCGTCGTTGTTCTCCTGGGTGGGTCTCGCCGGCGCGGTGCTGTTCGGCTGGGGCACGTGGTGGTTGCTCCGACACGGCCGGGACACCCGGTTCCTGGGCGTCGTGCTCGTCGCCGCCGTCGCGCTGGTGTGGCTGCTCGAACTGCGCCGCAACTACCTCGGCGGGCTGTTCCCGCTCGGCATCGCGGTCGGCGCGGTCCGGTTCGGGCTCCTGGCCGAGCGCAGGCCGTGGCTGTGGCGCGGGGCCGCGCTGCCGGCCCTGGCGCTCACCGTCGTGGTGCTACTGCCCGCGCTGATCCCGGTCGGTCCCGGTTGGCTCGGCGGCGTGAACCGGTACCTGCTGCCGGACCACCGGTTCGACTGGGACGGGCTGGCGGTCGCCGTGTCCGAGGTGGCGCGGCGGGTTCCCGAATCGGAACGCGGCACCACCGTGGTGATCGCGGGCGACTACTGGCGGTCGAGCGCGCTGGAGCGCGGGCGGGACGAGCACTCGTTGCCGCCGGTCTACGGCGACATGCAGGGCTCGTACTTCTTCGGCCCGCCGCCGCCGGGCACCACGACCGTGATCTACGTCGACGATCTGCCCGAGCCGTTGCGGCGTCACTGCGGCAGCCACGAGCTCGGCGGGACGTTCGTCGACCCGCTGACCTCGCCGGTGCACCGGGAGCAGACGCACACACCCATCCACCTCTGCCGAGACCTGCGTGTGCCGATCGACCGCCTCTGGCCGGAGCTGCGGCACACCACACTTCCCTGGGACGGTCGAAGATGAGACGTCAACGGACGTTCGTGCTCGCGGTGGTGGCCGCCCTGGTGCTGGTCGTCACCGTGCTCACCGCCGGTGGTCCGAACGCCGGCCACCACGTGGTGCCGGCGGCGGCGATGACGCCGAACGCGCCGACGTTGTCGCGCGCCGGCTGGACCGCGTCCGCGAGCGACGAGGAGATCGTCGCCGGCCCGTTCTGGGCGGCCAGGGTGCTGGACGGCGACGAGAACACGTTCTGGCACAGCAGGTTCCGGATCGCGCCCGCCCCGCTGCCGCACTCGATCACCATCGACATGCACCGGATCCAGGTGGTGTCCGCCCTGGTCTACCTGCCCAGGCCCGGCGGGGGCAACGGCACGATCGGCGGCTACGAGATCAGGCTCAGCCACAACGGCGAGACCTGGGGCTCCCCGGTCGCGATCGGCACGCTCGCCGACACCGCGTCGGCGCGGACGCTGAGCTTCCCCGCCCAGGCAACGAGGTTCGTGCGGCTCGTCGCGACCTCCGAGGCGGGCGACCGCGGCCCGTGGTCCTCCGCGGCCGAGCTGAACCTGCTCGGTGACCCCGGCACCCTGCCGGGCCTGGTCGAGCTGCCCCGCGCGGGGTGGACCGTCGCGGACACGGACAGCGGTGACGGGCGCGGCGTGCTGGACGACGACCCCGAGACGTTCTGGCAGGGCGGTCGCCGGATCACCCTCGACCTGGGCGCACCGGTCACCGTCTCGGCGCTGCGCTACCAACCGCGCCGCGACGGCCTCGGCCGCATCGGCTCGTACGCGGTGGAGGTGAGCGCCGACGGGGTGGCGTTCACCCCCGTCGCCACCGGCCGGTGGCCCGACGACGGACTCCCGAAGAGCACGACGTTCCCGCCGGTCGCCGCGCGGTACGTCCGGCTGGGCGCGTCGGGTGACGCCGGTGCGTCCGAGATCGCCCTGAGCGCGCCCGCGAACCCGGCCGCCGCGGGCTCGTGGGGCGAGATGATCGGCTTCCCGATCGTGCCGGTGGCGACGGCGACCCTGCCCGGCAACAAGGTGCTGGCCTGGTCCGCCGTCTTCGCCGACGACCACGGCGGTTCGTGGGGCTCGACCGAGTCCGCGCTCCTCGACCTGGGCAGCGGCGCGGTGAGCAGGCGGCGCGTGTTCACCACCGGTCACGACATGTTCTGCCCCGGCACCGCCCAACTGGCCGACGGCCGCCTCATGGTCACCGGCGGCAGCAACAGCGACAAGACGAGCATCTACACCCCGGCGACCGACAGCTGGCAGGCCGGTCCGCGCCTGCGCGTCCCCCGCGGGTACCAGGGCATGACCGCGCTGCCGGACGGCGGGGCGTTCGTGCTCGGCGGCTCCTGGAGCGGCGGCACCGGCGGCAAGCACGGCGAGGTCTGGTCCTCGTCCGCCGGCTGGCGCGAGCTCCCCGGCGTGCGGGTGGACCCGACGCTGACGGACGACCCGCAGGGCGTCTACCGCTCCGACAACCACGGCTGGTACCTCGCGGCCTCCGGCGGACGGGTCTTCCACGCGGGCCCGTCGCGCGCCATGCACTGGATCGGCACCGCGGGCGACGGCTCGGTGACCGACGCGGGCCCGCGCGGCGACAGCCAGGACGCCATGAACGGCAACGCGGTCCTCTACGACGTGGGCAGGATCCTGACCGTGGGCGGAGCGACCGCCTACCAGGACGCGTCCGCCACGCGGCGGGCGTACACAGTGGACATCACCGGCGCGCAGCCCGTGGTCGGGCGCGTCGCGGACCTCGGGCACGCCCGGACGTTCGCCAACAGCGTCGTCCTGCCCGACGGCAAGGTCCTCGTGGTCGGCGGCCAGGCCCACGCGGCGCCGTTCAGCGACGAGACGTCGGCCATGACACCGGAACTGTGGGATCCGGCGACCGGCGGGTTCACCCCGATGGCGACCATGGCCGTGCCGCGCAACTACCACAGCGTGGCCAACCTCCTGCCGGACGGCCGGGTCTTCTCCGGGGGCGGCGGTCTGTGCGGCAAGTGCGCCACGAACCACTTCGACGGGCAGATCTTCACCCCGCCGTACCTGCTGAACCCCGACGGCACCCCGCGCGACCGCCCGACCCTCGTCGCGGCGCCGCGCTCCGCCGCTCCCGGCGCCGTCCTCCCGGTGCGGACCGACCGTCCGGTGACGGCGTTCTCCCTGGTCCGCACGGGAGCCGTCACCCACTCCGTCAACAACGACCAGCGCCGCGTGCCGCTGCCGGTCGTCTCGTCCGAGGGCACGACCTACTCGCTTTCCGTGCCCGCCGACCGGGGCGTCGTCCTGCCCGGCGAGTACCTGCTCTTCGCCCTGGACGCGGCGGGGACGCCGAGCGTGGCGGCGACCGTCCACATCGGCTAGTCCCGGCGCGGGTGGAACACCCAGTACCGCAGGACCGCGAACCTCGCCAGCGTCGTCGTGACGCTCGCGAGGACCAGCACCACCAGCTCCACCACCGGCGGCGCGCCGGCACCCAGCAGTGCCAGCGCGCCGTTGGTGAGCCCGAGTCCGAGCCCGAACACCACCAGCCCCTCGACGTGCTGCCGGGCCAACCCGGCCCGGCCCTGCCTGCCGAACGTCAGCCGGCGGTTCGCCGCCGTGTTGGCGACGGCGGTCACCAGCAACGCCGCGCTGTTCGCCGCGAACGGGCCCATCACACCGCGCAATCCGCTGTACAGCACCAGGTACGCGAGCGTGCTCACCGCGCCGACGACCGCGAACCGCAGCAGCTGTCCCCCCAGAGCCCGCATGGACGTCCTCCGCGCTGGTGACGGTCGACGGGATTTCCCCCACCGTCGATGAAATACAGCCTCCCGGGGTTGGTCAACCCGGAACTCCGGTCGGCGGTCGGCTCGCGGCGCGCGAAGTCCGAAGGGCGCGGAGCGGGCGGCCTTCCGCCTCGTCCGGCACCGAGCGGGTCCGGGCGTCCGATCGGGCGGAAGTCCCCGCAGCGCAGGGAAGTTCGGGGGTTCTCGGCTACGATTCCGGCGTGGACGAGGGGGATCCGCGACCGGCGAGCGCGGCCGGCCCGGCGGAGTTCGCCGCGCTGATGGAGCGGCGGAAGAACCGGTCCGGCTACACGTACCGCCAGTTGGAGGACCGCGCGTCGAGACTCGGCGACACTCTGCCGCGCAGCACCGTCGCCGACGCACTCCGCAGGCGCACCCTGCCGAGAGCCGAGGTGGTGTCGGCGTTCGTCCGGGCGTGCGGCGGCACCGACGCCGAGGTCGAGGAGTGGCTGGCCGCGCGGCGGCGACTGGCGGACGAAGGCCGGCCGCCGCCCTCGACCGAGTCGGTGCCCGTACCCGCGCCCGGGTCACCCGCGGAGTCGTCGGCCGAGCCGCCGCCGAGCGGGCCTCCGGCTTGGCGTGCCGGGATTCCCGTCACGCTCGCCGCGGTCGCCGTCGTCGTCCTCGCCGCGGTCGCGGTCGTCGTCGCGGTGCGGCTCACCCGTCCGGACCCCGGTGCCGGCTCGTCGGTGGTCGACGCGACCGCCGCCACCGTCGTGTCGAACGGCCAACGAGTGCCGTCACTCGACGGGTGGGCGCGCATCCACCCCGGGCGCGCACCCGCCTTGTGCGTCACGGAGGGGCACGACCGCACTGGCCGCTACCGCAGCGAGGTGGCCGTCCAGCGCCCCTGCTCCGAGGCCGAACCACCCCGCACCCTGCTGGAACGGGTCCGCGGCGACCTCTACCACGTGAAGTGGGACCACCCGGAGCACGGACTCGGCTGCCTGACCGCCGTCGAGCAGGGCGCGGCGGCGAACCTCGTGGAGCCGCGGTCGGACTGCCGCGGCGACCAGCCGTCGCAACTGTTCCTCGTGGAGCCGGTCGACCCCGCGGCGCCGGGGCGGTACCGGTTGCGGCCCGCGGACACCCAGCTGTGCCTGGGCATCCGCGACGACGACGAGGCGCCGGGCGCCGAGGTGGTGCTCGAGTCGTGCACCGGCCACGCGGACCAGGAGTTCGTCGTCGAGGCACGCCCGGACCGGTGAGGCCGGCTCTGCGGCCCGTGGCGGCCGAGTCGACTCCGCGGCGTGCCGGCGCCGACCTCGCCGCGGGCGAAGTCGGCGCCGACGGGTCGCGTCAGGCGCCCAGTCCACCCGCGCAGGCGTCGGCCACCCAGCCCTTCTGGCCGTTGTACCGCACCGCGACCCAGTAGTTGTCGACGGGCTCGCCCTGCTCGCACCGGTAGGACTTGCCCACCTCGCCACCGCAGGCCGCCCACACCGGAAGGCGCGTGCCGGTGTACTTCACGATCAGTCCCGCCGTCGGGTCCTTTGCCTTTCTCACGTTGTAGTAGCCGCGGGACCTGTCCACGTACAGGTAGCAGGCCACCGCCTCGGGCGCCGCCGCCACGGCGTCGTCGCCGTTCACCGCGGCCCGAGCGGTGCCGGGGATCGACACCGACGCCATTCCGATGACGGCGCACACCAGTGCCCGCCCGATTCTGTGGAACACCATTCCTCCCGGGGAGGTGAATGGGGGTGACTCGTGCGCTGATCGCGTCGCGCTCGGTGGACCGTGCGCCCGCCCCGAACCGCCGGAGCGATTCGGGGCGGCACCTCGTAGGGCTCACGAGTCGGGCCTTCCCCCCACGTCGTCCGGCCCACCACAAGCGTCGCGAATTCCGGATCCTCCGCCAAGCGATCAGGCGTGTCCCGGACTGTCCCGGCACGTTCCGCCTGCTCAGGGCCACTCCGTCCGGCTGTCCGGACGGGGTCGGACAGCCGGCGCCGCGGATCTCCCCGCCCGGTCGCGCCACTCAGCTGCCCGGTTGGTGGACGGTGAGGTCGCCGTAGGTCCGCAGGGTGGCGGGCAGGTCGGCGCGGTCGTCCCGCAGGGTGGCGTCGAGGAAGGCGAGCGTGGTCGCCGCGACGACGCGGGGGCTTTCGGTGCGGCCGAGGGAGCCGACGATCGAGGGCACGGGCGGCAGGTACAGGGGTGCGTCGGTGAAGGTGAGGTGGGCGGTGTCGGGAATGGTGAGTCGGTAACTCGTCGCGGAGTTGTTCGTGAGGGCCTCGGTGAGGCGGGGGAGGTAGCGCGGGTCGGTGTCCGGGGTGATGGCCTGGGTGAGGGCGAGCGTCGGTTGGTCGAGTGCCGGCGTGGTGGGACCGTGGGGGAAGCCGTCCAGGTCGAGGACGGCGGTGAACCTGTGGTCCTGGCGGGCCGCCTGGAGGGCGGCGGCGCCGCCCATCGAGTGACCCGTCACGGCGGTTCGGGTGGTGTCCAGGTGGCCGGTCAAGGGGTCGGCGATGGAGCCGCGATCCAGGTTTTGCAGCTGGGTGAGGGCGAAGCCCAGGTCGGCGGCGCGGATCGCGGTCCAGTCGGCGGCCAGCTTCTCGTCCTGGTCCCGGTCACCGGTGGACGTGGTCCGGGTGGTGATCGTCCGGCCGTCGGAGAGCACGACGGCGGCGGAGTCGTACGGGTGGTCCAGGGCGGCGACCACGTAGCCGTGGCCGGCGATCTCCTCGGCCCAGGCGGTGTTCTGGGTGCGCACTCCGCTGGATCCGGGTGAGAACAGCACGAGCGGGAAACGTCGGTCGGCTACTGCGGCGTCGGGTACGGCGTGGGTGTGTGCCCGGGGAACGCCGTCGACCAGGAAGCCCGGCATGCCGACGCCGGCGGCGATGGCCTCGGAGACGGTGCGCGCTTCGGCCTCCGTGCGTCCGAGGTACTGGGCCCGCGGGGCGTCGGCGGCGACGTGCTGCGCGGGGTACCAGAGCTGGACCACGACCGTGCGCCGGTCGTCCGGGTCCGCGGTGAAGGTCTCGGGGCGGTCCGGGTCGGTCCACTCCAGCACGCGGGTGCCGACCGCGAAGTCGCCGGTGGGTTCGGGGAACGCGGGCACCGGGAAGGCCCAGGCGGCCACCGGGGAGGTGGCGATCAGGGCGAGGCAGGCCAGTGTTCCCGGCAGGGCGAGCCACGGGCGGGCGCGGCGCGCCGGGCGGTCGGCGCGGCGTCGCACCACGGGGGAGAGGGCGAACGGCAGCGTCACGGCGGCGGCGGCCAGCACCGGCACCAGCTGCCAGCGCAGTCCCGTCACGACCAGCGCGATCGCGGACAGCAGGAACACCGCTCCCGCCACGACGGCGACGCGCGGGCGGGCGACGGGGGGAAGCCAGCGCGCCACGACCAGTGCGACGGCACTGAGCAGCGCGAGTACTTCCGGCAAGGACATGTGCAGTCCGGTGATGGTCTCGGTCACCTGGCCATGGTCAGCGCCGGGCACGCGCGGCCACATCGCTCGCGGGTCGCGTTCGCGTTGCCACCGGTGTGGCAGCGCGAGGCGGGGCCTCGTGCGATCGCGGTGGCAGTCGAACCCGCCGGATCGGCGGTCGGGTTGCGACCACGGGAGGTGCGCCGACTCCTCCCGTGGTCGTATTCCGGGACGCCGCCGTCAGCCGGTGGGTTCATGTGCTCGCCGCGTCCGCGCCCTACCGTGACAGGGCTGTGGTGCCGGCACGAGTGGATCGGACGGGGACGGGTGATGACCGAGGTGGCCGCGGAACCCGGCAACGGGCGGGTGCGACCGGAGCGCCGGGGCTCCCGGGTGCCGGCGCAGGTGTGGGACGTGCTGCCGGTGGCGCTGCTGCTGCTCAACGTCCTGACCACCCACCCGCCGCGGGAGTGGCCGGTGGCCGGGGCGCTCACCGTCGCCCTCGCGCTGCCCCTGGTGTGGCGGCGCCGTGCCCCGTTCGCGGTGTTCGGCGTCGTGACGGCCGCGGCCTTCGTCCAGTGGCTGGTGGACGTGCAGCTGCCGGCGGACATCGCGGTGCTGGTGGCCCTCTACACGGTCGCCGCGAACGCGGGCCGGCGCGCCGCGCTCGTCGCCGGCGCCGTCGTGGAGGCCGGTGCGCTGCTGGCCTGCCTGCGCTGGACCACGGACGGCGCGTTCCTGACCCCGTTCGTCGCGGCCAGCGCGATGGTCGTCGTCGCGGCCGTCCTCGGGGTGAACGTGCGGACCACGCGCGCCTACCTCGAGGCCGTGGAGGACCGGGCGGTGCGCCTGGAGCGGGAGCAGCGGCAGCGGGCGCGGGTGGCCGTCGCCGAGGAACGGACCCGGATCACCCGGGAGATGCACGACATCGTCACCCACAACCTGTCCGTCATGGTCGCGCTCACCGACGCCGCCGTCTACGCGCAGCACCGGGCGCCCGACAAGGCCACCACCGCGATGCTCCAGATCTCCGAGACGGGCCGCCAGGCCTTGACCGACATGCGGCGTTCCCTGGGACTCCTGCGGACCGACGAGCTGGACGCGGAGCGCCACCCGCTGCCCGGCGTCGCGCAACTGGACAGCCTCGCCGACCAGATGTGCGCCGCCGGGTTGCCGACCAGCCTCGAGGTCGACGGCGGCCACGCCCACGTGCCCGCCACCGCCCAGCTGACCGTCTACCGCCTGGTGCAGGAAGCCTTGACCAACACCCTGAAGCACGCACCCGCCGGCACCCGCGCGGAGGTCCGGATCCGGTGCTCGACCGAGAGCGTCACCGTGGACGTCACGGACGACGGTCCCCGCCCGCGTCCCGGCACCGCGTCGTCCGGCCACGGCATCACCGGCATGCGGGAACGCTCGGCCGCCTACGGGGGCACGTTGCGGGCCGGGCCGCTCCCGGGTGGCGGCTGGGGAGTCCACACGCGACTCCTCCTCGGCGGCAGTGGAACGGTGTCCGCATGACGATCCGCGTTCTGGTGGCCGACGACGAGGCGCTGCTCCGGATGGCCTTCAGCACCGTGCTGGAAGCCCAGCCCGACATGGCGGTGGTCGGCGAGGCCGAGGACGGCGACCAGGCCGTGCGCCTGGCCCGGGAGCTGCGGCCCGACGTCGTGCTCATGGACGTCCGGATGCCGGGCACCGACGGGATCGAGGCGACCAGGCAGGTCGTCCGGGTCCACCCGCCGACCAGGGTGCTGATCCTCACCACGTTCGACCTGGACGACTACGCCTTCGCCGGGCTCAAGGCCGGCGCCTCGGGTTTCCTGCTGAAGAACACCCGACCCGAGGAGCTGCTCACCGCGATCCGCGCCGTGGCCGCGGGCGACGCGGTGGTGTCGCCGCGGATCACCCGCCGCCTGCTGGACAGCCTCCGCCCGCACCTCCCCGACGGCGGCGACACCGTCCGCGACGAGCGGCTGGGCCGGCTCAGCGCCCGCGAGCGCGAGGTGCTCGTCCACGTGGGCTCCGGTTCGTCGAACACCGAGATCGCGGCCGCCCTGGGCCTCGCGGAGGCGACCGTGAAGTCCCACCTGGGCCGGGTCCTGCACAAGCTCGAACTCCGCGACCGGACCCAGGCCGTGGTCTTCGCCTACGAGAGCCGCCTCATCCACCCCGCGTGACGCGCGCGTCACCCCGCCGACGGACCACCGCGTCCGTCGGCAGGCTGACGCGCGCGGGGACGACCTCTTGCCAGGCTGAGCCGGACATCGGCAACCAAGGGGGAAATTCCGACATGTCGACACAACGCGTTGCGGCGCTGGCCGCGGGGCTCGCCGCGACCACCGCGCTGCTCGTGGCACCCGCCGCGACGGCGGCGCCCACGTCCGGGATCAGGATCACCACGCCCGCGCTCAGCGGGCGCCACCCGGTCGGCACCACCGAACTGCACCTGGTGGACGAGGCGCGCCAGGACCCGTGGCACCCGGCGGAGAAGCGCGAGCTGATGGTCACCGTCACCTACCCGGCCAAGCGCGAGGGGCAGCGCGCGCACTGGATGACGCCCGGCGCGGCCCGGGGCATCGACGCGGTGGCCTCGGGCCCGGACCTGCTCGACCTGCCTGCCGGCACGGTCGACTGGGCAGGCTCCCTGCGCCAGGCGCGCACCGGTGCCGCCGCCGACCGCTCGCAGGACTGGCCCGTGGTGCTGTTCTCGCACGGCTACACCGGTGCGCGGGAGCTGAACGCGGCGCTCACCGACGACCTGGCCTCCCGGGGTTACGTCGTGGCGTCGATCTCGCACACCGGCGAGGCGGCGGCGGTGGAGTTCCCGGGCGGCCGGGTCGTGCTCTCCGCGGTCGACCAGCAGCACGACCCGCGGTGGAAGCTCGCGATCGACACCAGGGTCGCCGACAGCCGGTTCGTGCTCGACCAGCTCACCAGGGTGGAGCGGGGGGACAACCCGGACGCCGACCGCGCCCCGCTGCCCCGCGGCCTCGCCGGTTCGCTCGACCTGTCGAACGTGGGCATCTACGGCCACTCCTACGGCGGGTACACCGCCGCCGAGACGCTGTACCACGACCGCCGGTTCGACGCGGGCATCAACGTCGACGGCTCGATGGCCTGGGACGTCCACGAGTACGGCGAGGCCGTCAAGCACGGCCTGGATCAACCGTTCCTGCTGGTCGGCGGCGATCTCGTGGACCCGGGCACGGGTGAGGTCTACGAGCACTCGCACGCGGACACCAGGCTCGACCCGACCTGGGCCGCGTTCTGGACCAACCAGCGGGGCTGGAAGCGCGACCTGCACTTCGACAAGAGCACCCACTACAGCTTCACCGACCTCCAGATCGCCGCGCCGCAACTCACGTCCGTGCTGAAGCCGGGCAAGAAGGAGGAACTGGTCGGCGCGATCGACCCGACCCGCTCGCTGGCCGCGCAGCACGACTACTTCGCGGGCTTCTTCGACCACCACCTGAAGCACCGCGACGGCCGCCTGTTCGGCCCGGCCGGTCCGGCGTGCCACCCCGACACGAGGTTCGTCGCCTGAGTTCGCGGCCCCGGGGGGGCCCCGCCCGGGCCCCCCGGGCCCGGGGCCCCCCCCGCCGGGGAAACGGGCGCGGGCGGGGAAGTTAGGTGGGTGGAGGGGGGGGGGGGGGGAGTTGGTGTGGGAGGTGGG